>SXHP01000318.1 GCA_005773165.1 Sphingomonadales bacterium
CAGAAGCGGATCACGACGGTCGGCTCGCTCCACCCGAGCTGCTCGAATTGGTGATGGATCGGGGCCATCTTGAACACGCGGCGGCCGGTGCGCTTGTAGAAGAACACCTGAATGATGACGCTGAGCGCCTCCACGACGAACAAGCCGCCGATGATGACGAGCTGGATCTCGTGGTGCGCGACAACCGCGATCGTGCCGAGCGCGCCGCCGAGCGCCAGGCTGCCGGTATCCCCCATGAACACCGCCGCCGGCGGCGCGTTGAACCACAGGAACGCCAGTCCGCCGCCGACGATGGCGCCGCAGAAGATCGCCAGTTCGCCCGCGCCCGCCACATGCGGGATGCCGAGATAATCGGCGAACCGCACGTTGCCGCACAGATAGACTATGACCATCAACGCGACCGATGCGATGATCACCGGCATCGTCGCCAGACAGTCCAGCCCGTCGGTCAGGGTCACCGCATTGCCGAATGCGACAATGGTGAACGCCGCGAAGAGGGGGTAGAAATACCAGAGCTCCAGGTACATGCGATTGGTGAACGGCAGGAACAGCCCCGTCCCGTTCTGCCGCATGATGATCACCGCCGCGATCCCCGCGATCAGGAACTCCAGCGCAAGCCGCGTGCGGCCCGAGACGCCTGCGGTGCTCGCCTTCCGAACCTTGTCGTAATCGTCGAGGAAGCCGATCGCGCCGAAGCCAAGCGTCACGAACAGGCACGCCCAGACGAAGGGGCTGGACAGGTCCATCCACAGCAGGATCGCGCATGACATGCTGGTCAGGATCATCAGCCCGCCCATCGTCGGGGTGCCGCGCTTGGCGAGGTGCGTCTGCGGACCGTCAGCGCGGATCGGCTGGCCCTTGCCCTGACGCACGCGCAGCCAGCCGATGAATTTGGGGCCGATGATCAGGCCGATGAACAGCGCGGTCGCCACCGCTGCGCCCGTTCGGAACGACAAGTATCGGATGAGGTTGACGACGCCGGGAAACCCCAGTTGCTCGGCGATCCAGTACAGCATCTACATTCCGCCTCGCAGCCCGGCGACAACGCGCGCGAGTCCTACCCCGTTCGAACCTTTCACCAGCACCGCGTCGCCGTCGCGCAGGTCTGCGCGAACCGCCTCGAGCGCGGCCGCGGCGTCGGCCACATGAACGAAATTAACCTTTCCTTCAAGCGTTTCGGCGAGCGGCTTCATCGCTTCGCCGACGAGAACGGCCGTTTCGACGCGCGCGTCGACAACGGGCTGGACCAATGCCGCATGATAATCAGCGGACTTGTCCCCCATTTCGCGCATTTCGCCGAGCACCGCGACGTGGCGGCCGGGCTCACGCGCGAGGACGGCGAGGGTCGCCGCCATCGAAGCGGGGTTGGCGTTATAGCTCTCGTCGATAACCAGCGCCTCACCCCGGTCGACCTGCGCGGTGAAGCGAGCGCCTCGACCCGGCAGCCCGCCGAGGTCGGCGAGCGCCAAGCCCGCGAGCCCGAGGTCGCCCCCGACCGCGTCGACCGCAGCGAGCACCGCCAGCGAATTGGATACCCAGTGGTCGCCGGGCTGCGACAGCGTGAAGCTCAGCTCTCGCTCGCCCACCTTTGCGGTGACGAAGCTGCCGCCGGTCTTGACCCGCATCGTCTCAATCGCGCGAACGTCCGCACCCTTGCTCAGACCGAACGTGACGATCCGCGCCGCGCAGGGCTGCGCGGCGGCGACAAGGCGGTCGCGATGGGGCGAGTCGAACGGAACGATCGCGGTGCCGCCGGGCTCGAGCCCCTGGAAGATCTCCCCCTTGGCGTCCGCGATCGCGGACTCGTCAGGAAAAAATTCGGCATGCGCAGGTGCGATCGCGGTGACGATCGCGACGTGCGGGCGTACGATCCGGGTCAGCGCGGCGAGTTCGCCCGGATGGTTCATTCCCATCTCGAACACGCCCGCGCGCGCGACCTGCGGCATGCGTGCGAGGCTCAGCGGAACGCCGGTGTGATTGTTGTAGCTCTTGACCGAACGATGCACCTCGCCCGGCCAAGCGCGATCGAGCGCGGCGTATAGCGCCTCCTTAACGCCCGTCTTGCCGACCGATCCGGTGACGCCGATAACCTTCGCCCCTGTCCGCGCCCGGCTCGCGCGGGCGACGTCGTTCAGCGCCGCGAACGTGTCGGCGACGCGGACGTGCGGACCCCAATCTCCCTCAGAGCATGGCTGCGACACGATGGCCCCCGCCGCGCCCTGCGCGAACGCCTGGGGCAGAAAGCGGTGCCCGTCGGTCGCCTCGCCCGAAAGCGCGACGAACAGGTCGCCCTCGCCCACCTCACGACTATCGAACGCGACTCCGCCCACCGCGAAGTCCGCCGAAGCGGTTCCGCCCGTCGCCGCCGCGATCGCGTCCGAGGTCCACAGCGGTGTCACGGTCGCGCTCGGGCCTCCGTGTTCGCACCGTAGCGCAGCCCGAGCCGCGGGCGCGGCGCGTCCTGCGGGGGTGACGGCCGTGGCGAGACGGGCCGCTCGGTCTTGGTCGGCATAATGATCTTTCTCATGCTGCGCACTCCCGTGCCACCGTGACGTCGTCGAAGGGCAGGACCATGTCACCAACGATCTGACCCTGCTCGTGTCCCTTTCCCGCGATCAAGACGATGTCCTTCGCCCCTGCGGTCGCGATCGCCGCGCCGATCGCCTCGCGCCGGTCGCCGATCTCGCGCGCGCCGGGCGCGCCGTCGAGGATTGCGCGACGGATCGCGGCGGGGTCCTCGGTGCGCGGATTGTCGTCGGTCACGATGGCGAGGTCGGCCTGGTTGACCGCGACCTGCCCCATCGTCGCGCGCTTGCCCGGGTCGCGGTCTCCCCCTGCGCCGAACACGACGATCAGCCGCCCGCCCGCATGAGGCTTCAGCGCGGCTATCGCCGCCTCGAGCGCGTCGGGGGTATGGGCATAGTCGACATAGACCGGCGCGCCGCTCTTGGCGATCGTCGCGCGCTCCAGCCGCCCGCGGACCGGCTGAAGCCGGGCGAGCGCGCGCAACGTCTCGGCGGTATCGCCTCCCGTCGCGATCACCAGCCCTGCCGCGACCAGCGCGTTCGCGGCCTGATAGGCGCCGATCAGCGGCAAGTTGACCCGATGCGTCAGGCCGCCCGCCTCGATCTCCAGTCCCTGCCCCAGCAATGTCGGATCGCGCCCGACCAGCCGCAGCGTGGCTCCACGCGCGCCGACCGTCACCAGCCTGTTCCCACGGCAACGGGCAAGGTCGATGACGCGCCCGGCTTCGGCGTCGTCGGCCCACACCACTGCGGCGCCGTCGGGCGCCAGCACCTCGGCGAAGAGCCGAAGCTTGGCGGTGAGATACGCGCCCATGTCACCGTGATAGTCGAGGTGATCGCGGCCGAGATTGGTGAACGCGGCGGCGGCGACCGGCAGGCCCTCGGTCCGATATTGGGTCAGGCCGTGGCTCGACGCCTCGAACGCAAGGTGGGTCACGCCCTCGCGCGCGAGGCCTGCCACATTGGAGAGGAAGGTGACGACGTCGGGTGTCGTCAGCCCGGTCGTCGTCCGCTCGTCCGCGGTGGTGACCCCCAGCGTGCCGATCGAGGCGGCGTGATGCCCCGCCATCCGCCAGAGCTGGCGGGTCATCTCGACGGTCGAGGTCTTGCCGTTGGTGCCCGTCACCGCAACGGCGGTCTCCGGAAAGGGCGCAAAGAATTGAGCCGCTAAACGCGCAAAACGCTCACGCGGGTTATCGTCGGCGAGGTGGACCGCGCCCTCGACCCTCGCCTCTGGGCACGCGACCACCGCCACCGCGCCGCTGCGCACCGCGTCGGCGATGTAATCCTCGCCGTTGACCCGCGCGCCGCGGAACGCGCCGAAGACGGTGCCCGGCGCAACCTTGCGGTGATCGATCGCGAACCCCGTCACCGCCGCGGTCTCGCTGCCGCCGGTGAGAGCGCCCAGTCTCACTCGGCCTCCGAACCGTGCTCGCCGGGCGCGCGCCACAGCAGCGGCATGACGTCGCTCTGATCGACGTCCCGCCGATCATCGGGCATGACACCGAGCATCGCACCCGTTCGGGAGATCACCCGGCTGACCACCGGAGCCGCGGTATAGGCGGCGGTCGTCTGGAACTGGTTGGCCTCGACCCGCTTGGGACTGTCGAGCATCGCGATCACGACATAGCGCGGCGCGTCCATCGGAAAGGCCGCGGCGAAGGTCGAGACGTTGGCGTTTTTGGCGTACCCCCCGCCTTGCGCCACCTCGGCGGTGCCGGTCTTGCCGCCGACTCGATATCCGGGGGCCTCGCCCTTACGTCCGGTGCCCTCCTGCACGATCAGCCGCATGAGCTGGCGCATCCGGCGGCTCGTCTCCGCGCTGATCACGCGACGGCCCTCGGGAGCCTTGCCCGGCGCGATCTTGAGCAGGGTCGACGGACGCCAGACGCCGCCGTTGATCATCGCGGCATAGGCGCTGGCGAGGTGGAGCGGGGTCACCGCGATGCCGTGGCCGTACGCGGTGGTCATCGTCGTCGTCCGTGCCCAATAGGTCGGCCACAACGGCCTGCCCTTCTCGCGCAGCTCGACGTCGGGCTTGGTGTCGAAGCCGAGACGGCGGAACATCGCCTGCATCCGCCCCGCGCCGATCTCGTCGGCGATCCGCGCGGTGGCGATGTTGGAGGAATGGACGAGCGTCTCGGGGACGTTGAGCCAACGCTTTTGGGCGTGGTCGTCCTTGATCTTGAACCGGCCGACCTGGAGCGGCGCAGTCGCGTCGAAACGGCGGCCGAGGTCGCGAACCACCCCCGTCTCCAATGCGATCGCGGCGGTGATCACCTTGAAGGTCGAACCCAGTTCATAGACGCTCTGCGTGGTGATGTTGCGCAGCTCCTCCGTCCCCGCCATGCCGACCCGGTTGGGGTTGAACACGGGCAGCGACACCATCGAGATCACCTCGCCGGTATCCACGTCCAGCATCAGACCGGCGGCGGCGCGCGCCTGATAGGCGGTCATCGCCCGGCCGAGTTCACTTTCCATCGCGGCCTGGACGCGGGTGTCGATCGACAGCGCCACCGGCTGTCCCGCAGTCGCCGGGTTGGTGAGCCGCGCATCGAGCACGCGCTCCATGCCCGACATGCCCCGTCCGTCGGTCGACAGGAAGCCGAGCGCATGCGCCGCCATCGTCGATTGCGGGTACAGCCGCTGCGTCTCGCGCGCGAAGACCAGAGCAGGCTCGCCGATCGCATTGACCTGCTCGACGAGCTGCGGCGAGGCGCGACGCTGCAAGTAGGTGAAGCTGACGTCCTTGGTCAGCTGACCGTAGAACCACGCCTGGTCGCCACGGTCGGGCATCAGCGCCGCGAGCCGCGATGCGATATCCATCGGGTCGCCGATCAGCTTGCGGGGGTGAACCGCGATTGTCCAGGCGTCGATGGTGCGCGCGAGCGGCGCGCCATGCCGATCGACGATGTCGCCCCGCCCGGCCAGAGTCGCCGCGCGGGTGGCCGCGTCCGCCGGCCCGGCGAGGATCGCGAGCATCGCCAACCGCACGACCACCACCGCCACAGCCGTCGCGAACAGCAGCATCAGCATCATCAACCGGGTGTGCGCGACGCCGACCAGCGCGTGGCGCTGGCGCGGGTCGCGGCGCTGACCGACGGGACGCGCAACCAGGACCGTCACCGGCGGGAACCTGCCTCGATACGCGCCCGGCTCAGGATGTCGCCGAGCGTCGAGTCGGAAAGCAGCTTGCTATCGAGCATCGCGACCGCTTGCGGCCGGACGTTCGCGACCGCCACCGCGCGCAACATCGCCGCCTTCTCCCGCGGCGTGGTTGCGATCACCGGCTTGGGCGCGGGGGTCGTGGGGGCCGCAGCCGCCATGCGGATGGGGGCGGCGGCGACCCGGATAGCGGTCGGCTGCGCCGCCACCGACTGGACCATCACCGGGATCGGGGCCAGCGGCGTCACCTGCGCGCGGAACTCGACGCCCGCGAGGGAGGGCACGACCAGCGCCGCGCTCCGCACCGGCTCGCCGTCGGCCCCGACCAGCGGCGCGCTCACGTCGATGGAGGCCAGCGCCGCCTCGTCCGCAACGAATTGCCGCGCGACCGGGGCCGTCAGCGCCAGCGTGTCGCCGTTCCACTTCTCCAGCTGCGCCAGGTTGGCGCGCGTGTCGAACTCGGTCTCCAGCGCACGGATGTCCCGCTCGGCGTCGGCGATGCGGAGGTTGAGCGCGTCGACCTTGCCGCGCTCGGCCGCCACCTGGAGCGAGACGAGGTAAAAGGCGAGGACCACAACCACGCAGCTTCCGAACCAGCCCACGCCCCTCAAACGATGCGCCGCCGTCATGCCTCTCGCTCCCCGTACACGTTACTATTGCTCCACGCCGGGGCGTCGGTCCGCCGCGCCGTCCTCAAAGTCGCCGACCGCGCCCGCGGGTTGCGGGCCAGCTCGGCCTCGCTTGCGCGCACCGCCTTGCCGACGTTCTCGAAACTGGGCGCCGGCCCGGCCGCGGTGACGCTTGGAAGATGACGCGATGCTGAAGGCGCCGCCCCCGAGCGATCACGCAGAAAGCGCTTCACCATGCGATCCTCCAGACTGTGGAAGGTCACCACCGCCAGCCGCCCGCCGGGCTTCAGCACCCGCTCCGCCGCCGCCAGCCCGTCGGCAAGCTCGTCGAGTTCGCGGTTGACGTGGATGCGGATCGCCTGAAACGCGCGGGTCGCCGGATCCTTCTTGTCATGCGGCCGGTGCCCCAGCGCGCGGCGGATCACCTGCGCGAGCTCGCCGGTGCGGGTCAGCGGCCGAGCGGCGACGATCGCGCGCGCGACTCGGCGTGACTTGGGCTCGTCGCCATAACGGTACAGAACGTCGGCGATCTCGGCCTCGTCCGCCTCGTTGACGAAATCCGCCGCGGACGGTCCGTCTTGCGCCATCCGCATGTCCAGCGGGCCGTCCGCCTGGAACGAGAAGCCGCGCTCCGCCTGATCGAGCTGCATTGACGACACGCCGATGTCCATCGTCACGCCGTCGGCCGATCCGGGCTCGACCACGCTCTCCATCCCTGAGAACTCGCGCTCGACCAGCGTCAAGCCGTCGAGCCCCGCCGCGCGTCCCGCAGCGACCGCATCGGGATCGCGGTCGAACGCGATGACCCGCGCGCCACGTTCGATCAGCGCGCGCGCATAGCCGCCGGCGCCGAAGGTGGCGTCGACCATCGTCTCGCCCGGCATCGGGGCGAGCGCGGCGATGACCTCATCGAGGAGGACGGGAACATGGGCGGCGTCGCTCACAGCGCCACGCCCTTCTCGGCCATGTAGAAGCGCGCCATCGACTTCATGATTTCGGGCGCGTCGGGAGTCTCGATCAGCGTCTTGGGATCCCAAATCTCGATATAGTCGAGCACGCCGTAGAAGAACGCATGCTCGCCGATGCCGGCATGAAAGCGCGGGAAGCGCGGCATGATGAAGCGGCCGGAGCCGTCGAACGGCACCGCCTCGCCCGATGCGGCGCGGCGCTTGATGTTGTAATCGAACTCGCCGTCGGCGCTCGTGTTTTCGGCCTCGCGCCGATCGAGCTTGTCCGCCAGCACGTCGAGATAATTGGGATCGTAAGCGACCAGGCAACGGTTGCGTTGATGCGCGCCGATCACGATCGTGCCGCCGTCCTTGCCGTTCGACTTGGGGCTGTTGGCGGCGAGGGTCGAGCGGAGCGCGCTGGGTATCGCCACGCGGCCCTTGTCGTCGACAAGGCCGATGCCGTCTCCCTGATAGCGCCCCCTGCCCGACACCCCGTTCCCCGTACACGCACGCGCATCCCCGATCCGGCCCACGTCCCTCGACGTCGCCCGGCTCCTGCTCACGCAGATATGGTTTGCCTTCTGTCCCCAAGAGCTATCAGGGGTTCAGCGGGGACGCAACGGGATTTTCGGGGATTGTACGGGATTTCAGCAAGTTTGCAGGCGCGCTGATTAACCCCGGAGTTAGCCGCTAAGGTGGGCTATGCTGTTGATTTCCCGAAGGCGAACGGGAAATCCCCGGATTTCCCCCGATGCCGGTCATTGTACGCCCGCAGGCGCCTGCGCGTTGCTCGTCGGGGCGACTCCGAGCTCGGCAAGCGGCTCGGCTACAGGCATCTGATTGTTGCCGAGCGCCATGTTGGCGACGACCTCAGGTTGGGGCGCGCCGATCACCGAAACGGGGCGCTCGCGGGTGGCGGAACCGATGATGACGCTCGCCAACCCAATCAGTAGGATGATCGCGGCAAGCCCGATCACGCCCACCTTCACGCGCTGCATCGATTGTGAAGGATCGCGAACAGGCTGCATCGTCAGCAGGAAATATATCCGAAGCGGAACGATCTGTCGAATCGCGGGTCAGTTCAGCCCCTTCGCCGCGCGCCACTCGGGATTATGAAGCGTCGACAGATAGCGGAAGCCGGTGTCGCACAGGATGGTCGCGACTCGGCTGCCCGGCCCCAATCGCCGCGCCAGCAGCACCGCGCCCTCGACGTTGATCCCGGACGACAGGCCCAGGCACAGCCCCTCCTCATCCAACAAGCGACGGACCCAATGGTACCCCTGGCTGTCCGAAATGCGGAACTGCGTGTCGATCGGCGCGCCCTCCAGGTTGGCGGTGATCCGACCCTGCCCGATCCCCTCCGCGACCGAAGTTCCCTGCGCGCGCAACTCGCCGCTGGCGTAATATTCGTAGAGCGCCGCGCCGTGCGGATCGCTGAGCGCGATCGTCACCCGCTCGTCCTTGGACTTGAGCCCCAGGCCAACCCCCGCGATCGTGCCCCCGGTGCCCGCCGCGCAGGTGAAGCCGTCGATGCGCCCGTCCATCTGCGTCCAGATCTCCTCGGCTGTGCCCGCGACATGGGCACGCCGGTTGGCGACGTTGTCGAACTGGTTGGCCCACACCGCGCCGGGCGTCTCCTCCGCCAGGCGGCGAGAGGTGTGGACGAAGTGGCACGGCGACGAATAGGGCGCGGCGGGCACCAGCACGAGCTCGGCGCCCAATGCGCGCAGCGTGTCCATCTTCTCGCGGCTCTGCGTCTCGGGCATGACGATGATCGTCCGGTACCCCTTGGCGTTGGCGACCAGCGCCAGGCCGATGCCGGTGTTGCCCGCGGTCCCTTCGACGATCGTCCCGCCGGGCTGGAGGGTCCCGCGCCGTTCGGCGTCCTCGACGATGAACAGCGCCGCGCGGTCCTTGACCGATGCGCCGGGATTGGTGAATTCGCATTTGCCGAAGATGTCCGCGCCCGCGGCTTCGCTGGGGCCTTTCAGGCGGACGAGGGGAGTGTTGCCGATGAGGGAGAGCGTGTCTGGAGCGATCATCCGGCGGAGATAGGCTCGGGCGCGGCCAGGGCCAAGCGATCTTGGCTGCGGCGCCGCGAACCTGCGCTATGGTCACAGGCTTGCTTCGCCTACGCTCTCGCCAGGGCCATCCGCGAGCCTGGCGTCGCGGCGGCGACGACTTCACCCGCACCAACGTGCTGAAAGTCACCTAGATTACATGACGCTGAAATCCTCCTTTCCTCCCGCCGCCGCGCCGGACGCCCGCCTCCTAATCCTCGGCAGCCTGCCGGGCGAGCGGAGCCTGGCTGCGGGGCGCTATTACGCGCATCCGCAGAACCAGTTCTGGCGGCTGCTGTCGCCGGTGGTCGGGCGCGATCTGCACGCGCTCGATTATGCGGACCGGCTGGGCGCGCTGCGAGACTGGGGGGTGGCGCTGTGGGATGTGGTCGCAACCGCGCGGCGGAAGGGCAGCGGCGACGCCCAGATCCTCAATGCGACCGCCAACGACCTCGCCGCACTCGTCCGCTCGCTTTCCCGCCTGCGCGCGGTCGCGTTCAACGGCGGCGCAGCGGCGAAGATCGGGCGGCCGCTGCTCGCGGAGGAGCGAGTGACGCTGGTCGACCTGCCCTCGTCCAGCCCGCTCAACACGGTCAGTCTTGCGGCCAAGCAGCCCCATTGGGAGGCGCTGGGCCAGTATCTCGCCTGACCGCATTCGTTCTGATAATGTTCCACAGCCATGCGTGCCGCCGAGTCGCCCCGCCCCGACATGCCTCCGCGGCCGCTGCGCTGGCTTTTCCTCGACCTCAACAGCTATTTCGCCAGCGTCGAGCAGCAGCTCCAACCTGCGCTTCGCGGCCGTCCGGTGATCGTCGCGCCGGTCGGCTCGGACACTACCGTCGCGATCGCCGCGTCGGTCGAGGCCAAGCGCTACGGTATCTCGACCGGCACGCCGGTATGGCAGGCGAAACTGCTCTGCCGGGAGGTCGTCGTCACGCCTGCGCGGCACGACCGCTATGTCGCGTTCCACGACGCGGTCGTCGAGGAGATCACGCGGCACATCCCTGTCACCAAAATATGCTCGATCGACGAAGTCGCATGCCGGCTGCTCGATAACGAGAACGGGCGCGCGTCGGCGGAAGCGCTCGCGCGGCGAATCAAGGCGGGCATACGGGCGAACGTTGGCGATCGGCTGACCAGTTCGGTCGGGATCGCGCCCAATCGGCTGCTGGCGAAGCTCGCCAGCGACCTGCAGAAGCCCGACGGGCTCGTGGTCTTCGAAGATCGCGACCTGCCCCACGCACTTTACGGCCTCGCCTTGCGTGACATCGCCGGGATCGGCGCGAAGATGGAGCGCCGCCTTGCGCTCGACGGGGTCAACGACATTCGCCAGCTCTGCGAGCGCCGCCCGCGTGAGGCGGGGCATGCTTGGGGCGGGACCAACGGCGACCGACTCTGGTATCTGCTTCACGGCGTCGACCTGCCCGAAAAGGCGACCCAGAGCCGGACGATCGGCCACAGCCACGTGCTGTCGCCCGGCAAGCGCGGCGCGGAGCCGGTGCGGCTCACCGCACGCCGCTTGGCGCTCAAGGCGGCAAGCCGGCTCAGGCGCAAGGGCTACCGCGCCCGCCTGCTCGTGCTCCACGCCCGCTTCGAGGACGACAAGTCGGCCTGGCGCACCTCCGTCAAGCTGCCCGCCACCGAGGACAGCTTCATCATCCTGGGCCGGCTCGAGACCTTGTTCCCGCGGCTACGGGAAGCGGCGCGCTCCCGGCCCGGAGGGTTCCGCATTCGCATGATCGGCGTCACGCTGTGCGAAATCGAGCAAGCGGCGGGCGATCAGGGTTCCTTGTTCGCGCATCTCGCCCCGACCGATCCGCTCGCGCGTGAAGCCCGGGGTTTGGCGCTCAGCCGCGCGATGGACCGGATCAATGAGCGCTGGGGCCGCAACGCCGTCTCGGTCGGTCCGCTCGACGGCGGACGTATCGATCATGTCGGAGCGAAGATCGCCTTTGGGCGCATTCCGGAGGCCAGCGAGTTCCACGAATGACGCCATCGTGGCGCTTGACGCGGCATGTTGCATCCGCGAACAATAGCGGCGCTATGAGAACCACTCCCTTCCTCGCCGTCGCCGCCGTGGCGCTGCTCGCCGGTTGCAATTCGCAGCCTTCGCAGCCGCAGGTGGTCGACTCCAATCCTGATCCTCTCAAGAACGTGCTCGCGAACGCCGCGCCGATCGAGCTTCCGCCCGCGATCAAGGCGGACGTGACGATGCGCTGCAAGGACAACAGCCTGCTCTATGTCGTGTTCTTCGAAGGCGACAAGCTGGTCAACGTTCGCACCGAGCAGGGCGGCCCGATCACCCGTCTGACCGCGTCGGAGGCCGGACAGCCGCTGACCGCAGAGGGCGGCTGGAGCCTGACCGGCGACGCCAAGAACATCACCGTCGCCCAGCCCGGCAAGGCTTCCCAGACCTGCCGCGCATAATCGTACGGCTTTCCTGAAGTTCGGCGTCCGTGCGGTCTCTCGCACGGGCGCCTTTTTCCATACAGCGTCGCGCACGCACCCATCGCAGCCGCTTGCCACCGCCCTCCACGACGGGCACGGTCAGGCGATGCGAGCGGGCGCGGCCTCGAGATGAGCGGGATCCAGCGGCTCGATCCGCGGATGGTGCTGGGAGCCTATGCCGTCGGCGTGTTCCCGATGGCCGACGCCCGCGACGCGCGTGAGGTCTATTGGGTCGAGCCCAAGCGTCGCGCGGTGCTGCCGCTCGACCGCTTCCGCTGCTCGCGCTCGCTACGCAAGACGATCGCCGCCGACAGGTTCCGTGTCACCGCCGACACCGCCTTCGCCGAGGTCGTGCGGCTCTGCGCGGAAAGCGTCCCCGACCGTCCCGACACCTGGATCAATCGCGGTATCGAGCGCGTCTTCGGCGACCTTCACGCGCTCGGCCACGCGCATTCGATCGAATGCCGCGATCAGGACGGCCGCCTTGTCGGCGGGCTCTACGGACTGGCGCTCGGCCGCGCCTTTTTCGGGGAAAGCATGGTCAGCCGGGCGACCGACGCCTCCAAGGTCGCGCTCGCCTGGCTGGTCGCGCGGCTCAGGATCGGCGGCTTCACCCTGCTCGATTGCCAGTTCCAGACGGCCCACCTCGCCTCTCTGGGGGCCGTCGAGATCGATCGCGCGGCCTATATCGAATTGCTCGGCGCGGCGCTCTCGGGCGTCGGTGCGGCGGGTTCCGGCGCTGATCGGGCTGGCGACTTCGGAGCGCTCGACCGCGGTTGGACTTCGCCGAGCGGCACCGTATCGGGGCCGCCGGCGGGGAAGGACATCGCGCAGCTTTTGGCCCAGACATCGTAGATCGGGTGCTGCACGACGTTGAGCGCCGGGCGTTCCTTGTAGAGCCAGCCCGAGAACACGCGCCGCCAACGCGCATCGACGCCGCGCACGTCGAGTTGAACGAACGCGCCGGTGAGCGTCTGATCCTCCCAGGGCGCCGTCTTCTCGCATGCACGGAGTCGGATCACGGTGTCGCCGATCCGCACCGCCTGTCCCGGCTTGAGCGTCAGCTCGCGACTGACGCTGTTGCGCTTGTTGAGCAGCCCGATCACCGCGACCCGCGCCGCCATCGGCGTACCGCCGGTCGGGACCGCGTCGCCCCCCGCGTCGATGGTTTCGATCGTCTCGGCGGCGGGAGCGGCCGCGGGCACGTCCTGTTCGGCGACACTGTCGGCAGGCGCGGGTGAACGGTCGCGAGTCGCACGCCATCCGAGCCACGCGGCGAGGGCCAGCGCCACGGCCAGAACGGCCGCAGCGACGTTTCGTTTGGTCACCCCTCGGGAGCCCAGGCTTCGTAGTCGCCCGTCGCCGCGGCGCGCCGTCCGCCCTTCTCCAGGGCCCCCGACGGACGATAGGCGAGCGGGGTGCCGGTCAGATTGGGGAGCGCAGGCTTCTGCCATTGGCGGGGCGGCGGCAGAGCCTGATCAGGCACCGTCTCGACCTGATGATGAAGCCAGCTAAACCATTCGGGCGGCACCCGGCTTGGGTCGTTCGACCCTTCGTAGATCACCCAGCGGCGCTTGCGCCCGCTCGCATCGCTGCCGCCTTCGAAATAAGCGTTGCCGAGAGCGTCGACCCCCATCTTCGCCATGCCGCGCAGGCCGTAAAGCCGGGTGCCCAGCGTAGCGCCGTTCCACCAGGTGAAGATTGAAGCGAGAAAGGACATGCGGTTCGCTTACCGTGCCGGGCGGCCGCCTTCAACCACGCATCAGCGCGGCCAGCTTACCCGGTCGCCTTCGCCAATCCCCAAGGCGGCGGTGCGTCCGCCGACGACCTCCAGCACCGCGGCGACCGGCTCGCCCGAAAGCACGAGTGTTTCCGAGAACGGCACGGTGTTTTCCGCGATCCGCGCGATCGTTCCGTCCGCGCGAACATAGATGATGTCGAGCGAGGTCGGCGTGTTCTTCATCCAGAAATTTGCGACCTGCGGCCCGCCGCCGCTTGCTGGATAAGGATAGAACAGCATGCCGCCGTCGGGCTTCAGGTCGGTGCGGTACATCAATCCCTGGCTCTGCGCCGCCGGGGTCGCTGCGCGCTCGACGCGAAAGACGTGGGCGCCGGTTGCGGTGGTGATCGTGACGGGCACCAGCGCCGCGGCGTCCGCGGAAACGCCCGCCGCTTCCGATCCAGCCCTGGGCGTGCAGGCCGCGAGCGCCAGAGTCCATCCAAGCGCGACAGCCCTCAAGCCGCGGGCTCCACCGCGACCGCAAGCGGACCCTTCCGCCCGAGCACGACCCGCGCGCGGACCGGCTGTTCGGGTTCCACCCCCGCCAAGCCTGCGCGGCGGAGCGTCTCCATGTGGACGAAGACGTCGCTCCCGTCGCTCCCGCGGATCAGGAAACCATAGCCCTTCAGCCGGTTGAACCACTTCACGGTTGCGGGCTCGAAGGGTCCGGCGGCGTCGATCAGCGTGATCGGATCGACGCGATCGTCGTCGCGAACCCGGCGGGGCGCGGGCTCCTCCACCGCGCGCGACAAGTCGATCGCGATGATCTCGCGCGCCTGATAGCCGCGGCCGCGGCGGATCGCCATCGTCTCCACACGTGCGCCTTCGGGCAGGCTGCGGCGGCCGTGCGGCTGGATAACGGAGAAGTGAATAAGGATGTCGCCGACCGACGGGTCGTCGCAGACCGCGAAGCCGAAGCCCCGGGTCATGTCGAACCATTTGATCGTGCCGCTCAGCGCGACCGCCTCGCCCCCGACGTCGATCTGACCTTCGTCGGCGCGCTGCTCCTCTGCCCGCATGCCTTTTCCCCTGTTGAGCATGCCTAGCATGCTTAACCGCCGCCGCAACCTTACTGCGGCTGCGAAGGTGTTAATCTATTCCAAGTCGACCCATTCGGGCGGATCCCCCGGCGGCAGCGCGACGATCCTTCGCGCCAGGTCGAAGCGGTGGCCTGCCCGCAGCATGGCGGCGATCTGGCGCTCGGCGGTCGCCCGATCGGCGACCTCCCGCGCCCATGGCCCGATCCTTCGCCGCCGCGCGAAAGCGAGCGCCGCCTCGCCCGCGCTTTCCGCGATCGCCGGCGCGACCGCTTGCGCGTCCGCATCCTCGATCCCCGCCTGGCGAAAGGCTCCCGCGATCCGCCGCGCGCCCAGCCCACGCCGCGTCATCGCGGTCGCCCTCGCCTCCGCATACGCCCGGTCGTCGATATAGCCCAGCGCCGCCATCCGCTCAGCCACCCCCTTCGGATCGGCAGGCGCGCCGTCCCAGCCGCGCTCGCGCACCTTGCGCTTGAGGTAATCCGCAAGCCTCCCGCGCGTCGTCGCGAACCGCTCCACGTAGCGCAGCGCCAGCCGCTCCAGCGCGGCGGTATTGAGGGGCGGCGGCGGGCGCCGTTCGGCACGGCGGCTCTTGGACGAGATCGTTTCGGTCATGCGCCATGTTTGTGCCACACTGGGATCGGAATTTGAACGTCACGGGGGAGCATCGTCGCATGTTGACGCGATGCGGGTTCCCTGTGGAGCGCGCGCCGAAACCCAACCAAAGCAATCCAGGGACGAACGAACCGCATGACGATCGAGCCGACGCCGACCGACGACGGGACGCCGCGCCGCTATGCCGATTTCGCGACTTTGGGTGAAGCGCTCGATTACGCGGCGCAAGGATCGCGAGGGCTGAACTTCCACGACGCCCGAGGCACGCTGATCCGAGCGTATACGTACGCCGAACTGCGCGACGATGCGCTGGCCGCCGCGCACCGTTTCATCGCCGCGGGCATCGCCCCCGAAGATCGCGTCGCGCTCATCGCCGAGACCGGAGCCGAGTTCGCCGCGCTCTTCTTCGGCGCGGTCTACGCGGGCGCTTGGCCGGTGCCTTTGCCGTTGCCGACTTCGTTCGGCGGACGCGAGTCGTACATCGAGCAGCTCCGGGTGCAGCTCGCGAGCTGCGATCCCGCCATGATCGTCTACCCGCCCGAAATCGGCGACATGGCCGCGGCCGCCGCGAAAGCCGCGGGCGTCGTCGGCGTCGATTGGGCCGAATTCGGCGCGCGGCTCGTCCCTGAGGTCGCGCTGCCCGAGGCGAAAACGGGCGACATCGCGTACCTACAGTATTCAAGCGGCTCGACGCGCTTTCCGCACGGCGTCGCGATCACTCACGCGGCCTTGCTCAACAATCTGGCGGCGCACGCGCACGGCATGCAGCTGCGCGACACCGACCGGTGCGTCTCCTGGCTGCCCTGGTATCACGACATGGGGCTGGTCGGCTGCTTCCTGTCGCCGGTCGCCAACCAGGTCTCGACCGACTATCTCAAGACCGAGGATTTCGCGCGTCGACCGCTCGCCTGGCTCGATTTGATCAGCCGCAACGCCGGAACCACGCTCTCCTACTCGCCCACCTTCGGCTATGATATCTGTGCGCGCCGCATGTCCTCGCAGACCAAGGCGTCCGACCGGTTCGACCTCTCGCGCTGGCGGGTGGCGGGGAACGGCGCCGACATGATCCGCCCCGATGTGATGCAGAACTTCGTCGACGCCTTCGCCGACGCGGGTTTCCAGGCGAGCGCTTTCCTGCCGAGCTACGGGCTTGCCGAGGCGACGCTGGCGGTGTCGATCATGCCGCCTGGCGAAGGCATTCGTGTCGAGCTCGTCGCCGAGACCGATCTCGCCGGCGCCGAGCGCGGCGGCGACCGACCGCAGCGGTTCCGCGCCATCGTCAATTGCGGCAAGCCGGTGCGCGACATGGAGGTCCAAATCCGCGAGGAGGACGGCACGCGGCTTCCCGAGCGCGCCATCGGCAAGGTCTGGTGCCGCGGCCAGTCGGTTATGGTCGGCTACTTCCGCGACGAGGCGGCGACCGAGGCGTGCATGACCGACGGCTGGCTCGACACCGGCGACATGGGGTACATGTCCGACGGCTATGTCTATATTGTCGGCCGCGCCAAAGACATGATCATCGTCAACGGCCGCAATCATTGGCCGCAGGACATCGAATGGGCGGTCGAGCAGCTTCCCGGCTTCAAGCAGGGGGACATCGCCGCCTTCGCGATCACCACCCCGGGCGGCGAGGAGACGCCCGCGGTTCTCGTCCAGTGCCGCAGCTCTGACGAGGCCGAGCGGGTCCGCCTGCGCGAGGAGATCCGCGAGCGGGTGCGCGCGGTGACGGGGATGAACTGCGTCATCGAACTCATCCCGCCGCGCACCCTGCCCCGCACCTCATCGGGCAAGCTCAGTCGGGCGAAAGCGCGCAACCTTTATCTCGCAGGCGAGATCAAGCCTTACGACTTGGCGGCCTAGCGCGGGGCGGCGCGTCGAAGGCGCCGGCTCCGTCCGCCAAAAAATATCAGCTGCGGAGCCCGCGCAAACCATCCGCTAACCACCGCCTGCTACGCCAGGCGCTGTGAAGAACCAGCCCTCCCCCGCGCAGGCTCTGCCGGCCGTCCCCCTGCTCGTCCTTCTCGGTCTGCGGGAGGGCGACGATCCGGCCGAAGCCGCACGGATGCGCGCCGATCAGCTCGGCACCGCGCGCTCGGTGGGCGCGTTCGTGATCGCCGGCAACGCCTTGTGCGCCGCGGCCGTCGCTTGGATGTATCTGCACCAGATCGCCGCTTACGTGCTGGTCGGCTGGTGCGCGGCGGTCGCCGCCGCCGCCGGGCTGATCGCGGTCAGGCGGATGCGCGTCCGGCATCGCGGCGACACCGCCGCTTCGCTGGCGGACCTGCGTGCAACCGCCGTCGAAGGGTTCGCGCTTGGGCTCACCTGGACGGTTCCGCCGCTCGCCTTCCATACCGCCGGGACTTCGGGGTCGGGCCTGTGGCTGATCCTGTCGGTGCAGATGGCGGCGGCGGCGATCGCAGCGGCGCCGCTCGCCCTGGCTGCCTGCGCGTTCATTGTCACGGTGGGGGCCGCTGTCGCCGTGCGGCTCGCGATCGCGGGAGACGTTCTGGAAGTCGTCGCGGTGGTCGCGATCGTCATGCTGCTGTGCGCGAGCAGCATCGCCCGCACGCGAGCGCTGGCGACCATCCGCTCCGCTCGCCTGGCGCTTGACGAGCGGGACGAGACCGTCAGCCTCCTTCTCCGGGAGTTCGAAGACGGCGGCGCCGACTGGCTGTGGGAAACCGACGCCGCCCGCCGCGTCGTACGCGCGAACAAGCGGTTCGCCCACGCCTGCGGGCTGGATCCGGTGACGATCGACGGCATGCCTCTGCTTCAGGTGCTCGCCGGACCAGGCTGGGAGAGCAGCAATTTCGCACCCGGGCTGCGCACGTTGGCCGACAAGCTGAAGGGGCGCGAGAGCTTCCGCGACTTGCGTTTGCCGGTCATCGTGCGGGGCGAAGAGCGCTGGTGGGAGATCGCCGCCAGCCCGCGCTACGACGAGGACGGCGCGTTCTGCGGGTTCCGGGGGGTGGGATCCGATGTCACCGAGCAGCGCGCGTCGGCGGACAAGATCAACCGGATGGCGCGCTACGACACGCTCACCGGCCTGCCCAATCGGCTGCTGCTCAATGAGACGCTTGTGCGCGCCATGGCCGAAAGCGACAAATGGGGCACGCGCTGCGCCTTCATGATGCTCGATCTCGACCGGTTCA
>SXHP01000319.1 GCA_005773165.1 Sphingomonadales bacterium
AGCACCTCGATCATTACGGCTCCTTCGACGCGATCAAGGACGCCTTCGTCGAGTTTATCGAAAACGTCCCATTCTACGGCGCGGCGCTGCTCTGCCTTGACCACCCGGAGGTGCAGAACGTCCTGCCCCGGGTCCGCGACCGGCGGGTCGTCACCTACGGCTTCTCCGCCCAGGCGGACGTGCGCGGCGTCAACGTGCAGCCGGTCCCAGGCGGGAATCGTTTCGAGTGCATCGTTCGCCAGCGCGACGGCACGACACGCTCGATCGAGGGGATCGAGATGCCGATGCCGGGCCGTCACAACGTCCAGAACGCGCTGGCCGCGATCGGGGTCGCGCTGGAGCTCGGCATCGACGACGCGACGATCCAGAGCGGCTTCGCCAAGTTCGGCGGCGTCAAGCGCCGGTTCACCAAGGTTGGGGAAGTCCCTTTTGCAGAAGGGGGGGGCGTTACGATCATCGACGACTACGGTCATCACCCGGTCGAAATCCGCGCGGTGCTCGCGGCGGCGCGGGAAGGCGCAAGGGGCCGGGTGATCGCGGTCGTTCAGCCGCACCGCTATTCGCGGCTCGGCAATCTAATGGAGGACTTCCAAACCGCCTTCAACGACGCCGACCGTGTGCTCGTCACCCCCGTTTATGCCGCGGGCGAGGCTCCGGTCGCCGGCGTTGACGCGGACGCGCTGGTCGAAGGGCTGAAGCGCCGCGGCCATCGCCACGCCGCGACCGTCGCCGACGCTGATGCGCTCGCCGAGGAACTCGCCGCGACGGTGCAGGCCGACGACATGGTCGTGTGCCTCGGCGCCGGCGACATCACCAAATGGGCGGCGGGGCTCGCGGACGCCATCGGAGCGAGACGATGAAGGACTGGCTCGACGCTTCGATCAAGCTCCAGAAGCAGGCGCTCGACGCGCAGCGCAAGGCGCTGGAGGCGGGGAGCCATGCCGCGACCGCCGGCGACGCGCTGGTCAAGGCGCAGGAGGCGGGCCGCAAGGCTGTGGAGGCGAACGTCGCGGCGTATCAGGCGTGGTTAAGGCTATGGGGCGTGCAATGGTGACGCTCGACATGCCCGCGGTGCGCGGGCGGCTGACCAACAACGCGCCGCTCGCCCCCCTCGTCTGGTTCAAGGCTGGAGGAGCAGCGGAATGGCTGTTCGAACCTGCCGACGTTGAGGACCTGTCCGCCTTCCTGACCGCGCTCGACCCCGCGGTGCCGGTGATGGCGCTTGGGCTCGGCTCCAACCTGATCGTACGCGACGGCGGCGTGCCCGGCGTGGTGGTGCGGCTCGGCAAGCCGTTCGCCAGGCTCGAGGCGCTGGACGCGACGACGATCCGCTGCGGCGGCGGGGCGAGCGGCATCCTGGTCTCCTCCACCGCGCGCGACGTGGGAATCGTGGGCGTAGAGTTCCTCCGCTCGATTCCGGGCACGGTCGGCGGCTTCATCCGGATGAACGGCGGCGCCTATGGCCGCGAAACCGCCGACGTGCTGGTCGAGTGCGAAGTCGTGCTGCGCTCGGGCGAACGGCGGATGCTCGGCGTCGAGGAGCTAGGCTACACCTATCGCCACTCGGAACTGCCTGAAGGTTGCGTCGTCGTCTCCGCTACGTTCCGCGGCGTGCCCGGAGAGCCCGCGGCGATTCAGGCGGAGATGGATCGCATCGCCGCCGCGCGCGAAGCCTCGCAGCCGCTGCGCTCCAAGACCGGCGGTTCGACGTTCAAGAACCCGCCTGGCGAGAAGGCCTGGGCGCTGGTCGACGCCGCAGGGTGCCGCGGTCTGCGCCGCGGGGACGCGCAGGTGAGCGACAAGCATACCAATTTCCTCCTCAACTTGGGCGAGGCGACCAGCGCCGACATAGAGGCGCTCGGCGAAGAGGTGCGGAACAGGGTGAAGGCGCATGTGGGCGTGACGCTGGAATGGGAAATCCAGCGGGTGGGGGTGAGCGCGTGACCTGCCATTTCATTCGTCAGCCGTGCCTTCGCTGGGGTGAGGGAGCCGTGCGATGACGGCTCCGCTCCACATCGCGGTCCTTATGGGCGGCTGGTCCGCCGAGCGCGAGGTGTCGCTGCTGTCCGGCTCCGGCGTCGCCGATGCGCTGGAACTGCTCGGCCACCGCGTCACCCGGATCGACATGGACCGCGACGTCGCCGCCAGGCTCGCCGAGGCCGCGCCCGATCTCGTCTTCAACGCGCTGCACGGGACGCCGGGGGAGGACGGGTCGGTGCAGGGCCTGCTCGACCTGATGGGCCTGCGCTACACTCACTCGGGGCTGGCCACCTCGGTGATCGCGATCGACAAGGTGCTGACCAAGCAGGCGCTCGTTCCGCACGGCGTGCCGATGCCCGGCGGTCGCGTCGTGAAATCCGCCGAGCTGTTCGAGGGCGATCCGATCGCACGACCGTATGTGGTCAAGCCGGTCAACGAGGGCTCGTCGGTCGGCATCGCGATCGTTACCGCCGATGGAAATTACGGCCAGCCGATCGGCCGCGACGTCGCGGGACCGTGGCAAGACTTCGACGAGCTCCTGGCCGAGCCCTACATCCGTGGGCGCGAGCTGACGACGGCGGTTCTGGGCGGGCGCGCGCTCGGGGTGACGGAACTCAAGCCGAAGAACGGCTGGTACGATTACGACGCCAAATACACCGACGGCTTGACCGAGCACGTCTGCCCCGCCGACATCCCCGACCATATCGCCGATGCGTGCAAGGCGCTGGCGCTGGAGGCGCATCGGCTGCTCGGCTGCCGCGGCTGCTCGCGCTCCGACTTCCGCTGGGACGACGAGCGCGGTGTCGACGGGCTGTTCCTCCTGGAGGTCAACACCCAGCCCGGGATGACTCCGCTAAGCCTTGTTCCGGAGCAGGCGCGTCACCTGGGCATGTCATATGCCGATCTGGTGCAGGCGATCGTCGACGAGGCCCTCCGGTGAGCCGCACGATCAGGCGCGGAACGCCGCCGCGTAAGCCTCCTCCGCGGCGCAAGATCGCCGTCAAGAAGGTGTCGACCTTGGACCGGTTGATCGGCATGCTTCCGGTCAGCGAAGCGACGCTGCACAGGATCGTGACCTACACGATGCTGGGAGCAGCAGGCGTAGCGACGGTCGCGGCGGCGACCTGGGTCGGCATCCCCGCCGTGGTCGGTGCGGCGCTTGCCGAGCAGGTAGGCGCTGCAGGTTTTCGGGTCAACCAGATCGAGGTGACCGGCCTCAAGCAAATGAGCCGGATGGACGTTTATGCGGTGGCGCTCGAGGAGAAGCAGAACGAGACGCCGATGCCTTCCGTCGATCTGGAAGGCATACGCCAGCGTCTGCTTCGCTACGGGTGGATCGCGGATGCACGCGTTTCGAGGCGGCTCCCCAACATCCTGCTGATCGACATCGTCGAGCGCACGCCGGCGGCGGTGTGGCAGGACAACGGACAGCTTACGCTGATCGACGCGAAAGGTGTGCTGCTGGAGCCTGTGTCGCCCGACGCGGTTCCCGATCTGCCGCTCGTCATCGGTCCCGGCGCGGATCGGCAGGAGGCCGCCTATCAGGCGCTGCTCGCCGCTGCGCCCGCGATGAAGCCGCGGGTCAAGGCTGCGACTTGGGTGGGCAATCGCCGGTGGGACCTGACGTTCGATTCGGGCGAGACGCTCGCGCTGCCGGAGGACGGCGCGCCCGCGGCGCTCGTCCGCTTCGCCGAACTTGACGGCATGAAGCCGCTGCTCGGGCGCGGCTGGTTACGCTTCGACATGCGCGACCCCGCCAAGCTGGTGGCGCGCAAACCGGGCGCATCGCTGGCGCAGAGCGTGCCGGACGACGGGAAATCCGTTGAAGGGGAGGCGCCGAGGCCGGCGCCGTCGATGGTCGCAGGGACGACGGAGGGGTAACATGGCGAAAGCGGCACCAGAAGGACTGATCACGGCCCTGGACATCGGCACGTCGAAAGTGTCGGCGATGATCGCGCAGCCGGGCGACGGCGGTGAACTGATCGTGCTCGGCACCGGCCAGCGCGAGAGCCGCGGGGTCAAGCACGGCTATGTCGCCGACATGAAGGTGACCGAGGTCGCTGTGCGCGAGGCGGTGGAGCAGGCCGAGCGCATCGCGGGGCTGAACATCGAGAACGTCTGGGTCGGCTTCTCCGCGGGCGGGCTGGTCAGCGACGTGGCGGAGGTCGAGTTCGAGCTCGGCGGACACCGGGTCGAGCAGGGCGACATCGACGCGCTTCTCGCGGCGGGGCGCAATTCGATCGATCCGCAGGGCCGGATGGTGCTCCATGCTCAGCCAGCGCTCTATACGCTCGACGGGCTGACCGGGGTCAAGAAGCCGCTCGGGCTCCATGCCGACCGCCTCGGCGTCCACATCCATGTCGTCGCGGCCGATGGCCCGCCGGTTCGCAACCTCGACCTGTGCGTCCGGTCCGCGCATTTGGAGGTCAAGTCGATCATCGCGTCGCCGGTTGCGACGGGCCTCGCGTGTCTCAGCGACGAGGAGCGCGAGCTCGGGGTCGCGCTGGTGGAGCTGGGCGCGGGAATCACCAACGTCTCGCTGTTCGCGGGCGGCATGCTCGTAGGGCTGACCTCGATCGCGATGGGCGCGTCGGACATCACCGACGATATCGCATCGGCCTTCGGCACCCGCCGTCAGCATGCCGAACGGATGAAGTGCTTCCACGGGTCGGCCAATGCCAGCCCCCGCGACAATCACGACATGATCCCGCTGATGCCAATCGCGGCCGAGGATACGGGCCAGGAAGGCGCGCAGATCACCAAGGCCGCGCTGATCGGCGTCATCCGCCAGCGTTTGGAGCACCAGATGGGCGAGATACGTCAGGCGCTCGCGCGGCTGAAGTTCGAAGGGCCGGTCGGCCGCCAGATCGTGCTGACCGGCGGCGGCGCGGAGCTGAAGGGAATCGCGGACTATGCGCAAAGCGCGCTCGGCCGTTCGGTTCGCATCGGTCGCCCGCGCGGGCTGACCGCGCTGCCCGAAGCGCATAGCGGTCCGGCCTTTGCGACTCTCGCGGGCCTCGCCTTCTACGCCGCGTCCGATCCGGTTGATCTCCGCGCGATCGCGCCGCAGCCGCAAACGGTTCATCGCGCAAAGGGCATGGGGATGTTCCGCAAGCTCGTGCAGGCCGCGCGCGCCAATTATTAACGATCAGAGTTACTTTGGATTTGAACGCGCTGAACCGTTCGGGCACAACGCCGCGCAAACAGCTCGGGGTCGGCCGGGTTACTGGAGCAAACAGGGCATGAGCATCGAATTTCTTTCTCCCGAGGTCGACGAACTGACCCCGCGCATCGCCGTGATCGGCGTCGGCGGCGCGGGCGGCAACGCGATCGCCAATATGATGCGCGCAGAGGTGCAGGGCGTCGACTTCCTGGTCGCCTACACCGCCGCGCAGGCGCTCAAGCAATCGACCGCGCCGCAGCGTATCCAGCTCGGCGCGAAGATCACGCAAGGGTTGGGCGCAGGCTCTCGCCCCGAGATCGGGCGCGCCGCGGCCGAGGAGACGATCGACAGCCTGGCGAAGCAGCTCGAAGGCTCGCACATGGTGTTCATCGCCGCTGGCATGGGC
>SXHP01000038.1 GCA_005773165.1 Sphingomonadales bacterium
CGAGATCATGGCGGGCGAGATGGAGGAGCTGGTCGGGGCGCTGGTGGCGCAGGACGAGGCGGACCGGCTGGCGCAGCTGGATGGGTGAGCTCGATTCCTCCCCCGCAGGGGGAGGGGGACCGCCGCGAAGCGGGGGTGGAGGGGGAGCGCCGCCAGCGGTACCGCCCGCGGCCAGCCCCCTCCACCAGCCTGCGGCTGGTCCCCCTCCCCCTGCGGGGGAAAATTTTTCGGTCCGGCAAGCTCTGGCCGCAGCCGCCGCCCGCTTCGCCTTCTCAGCGACCCCGCGCCTCGACGCCGAGCTGCTGATGGCGCACGCGCTCGGGATCGAGCGGTCGGCGCTGCTCCTCGACCTCGACCGGCCCGCGCCCGCCGCGTTCACGCAATTCGCCGAGCGCCGCGCGCGCCAAGAGCCCGTCGCCTATATCACCGGCGTGCGCGGGTTCTGGACGATCGACCTCGAGGTCGTGCCCGGCGTGCTGATCCCGCGTGCGGACAGTGAGACGCTGATCGAGGCGGCGGCGGCGCATTTCGGGAGCCGTGCGCCGGCGCGCGTGCTCGATCTCGGCACCGGATCGGGGGCGCTGCTGCTCGCCGCGCTCGATCAATGGCCGGGGGCGACCGGGGTCGGAGTCGATCAGTCCGAGGCGGCGCTCGCGATCGCCAGGGAGAACGCCGAGCGGCTGGGGATGGCGGCGCGCGCGCGGATCATCCGCGGGGGGTGGGACGGCACCGGCGAGCGCTACGACCTGATCCTGTGCAACCCGCCGTACATCGCGAAAAGCGAGGCGCTGCCCGACGAGGTCGTGCGGTACGAGCCCGCGTCCGCCTTGTTCGCCGGGGCCGACGGGCTCGACGATTACCGCCGCATCGCGCCCCTGCTCCCGGGGCAGCTCGCTCCGGGCGGCGCGGCGATCCTGGAGATCGGATCGACCCAGGCGGAGGCGGTGACCGCGCTGCTGCGGGCCGCGGGTCTGACGGTGGCGCTGCGCCGCGATCTGGCGGGACGCCCCCGCGCGCTGGTCGCGACTTGACGCCGCGGGCGCACGTCCCCACATTTCGCTTGTAGGAAGCGCACGCCGCCCGCTATGAGGCGCGACGGGGGCACGCGACATCAGCAGGTCATCTGTTGGCGTTAGGGCACGCCCGCCCGCATCCTTCGTCACCGCACCGCTCGATCCCGCGGTTCGTGACAAGCGCGACAGGCTATGATGCCGGCGCTGGGGATCGCACCGCGCCTGACCTGAAGCGAGACGCAAGAAATCAACGGACGAGGACGAACAGCTTGATCAACAATCGGCAGGCCGGTCGCCGTCGCGGCCGGGGCGGCAATGGCCAAGGCGGGGGCCAGGGCGGCGGCAACGGTCCGCGGCACGGCGGCGGCCAGCGCGACAACGGCAACCGCATCGACAGCCGCGCGCGCGGCAACGCCAATCAATTGTACGAGAAGTACAAGAATCTGGCGTCGGACGCGCAGCGCCAGGGCGACCGCGTCAACACCGAATATTACCTCCAGTTCGCCGATCATTATTTCCGCGTGCTGAGCGAGACGCGCAACCGTTTCGAAGAGCAGCAGCAGCGCAACCGGCCGGACGAGCGCTTCGAGGCGCAGCCGTTCACCGGCAGCTTCGATTCGGGCTTCGACGGGCAGGAGGACGAGTTCGCCGACGAGGGCGAGCCGATCCGTCCCGGCGAGCAGTCGGGGCGCGAGCAGGCCATGGGGGCCAACGAGCGTGAGGACCGCGGGGATCGCGCCGAGCGCGACGGCGCCCGGCGTGACGAGCGCTCGGACGGGCAGGGCTTCCGCCGCGAAGGCCGTCCGCCGCGCGACGGCGCCCGCCGCGACGAAGAGGGTGAGCGCGCGCCTCGCGAGCAGGTGGCCCGCGACCAGCAGCCCCGCGATGCGGAGCAGCCCCGCTATCAGGGTTCCCGCGAGGACGGTCCGCGCCGCGGCCCACGCGAAGCTCGCCGTGAGGAGCACGCTCCCCTCGAGAGCAACGGCGACGCGACGCCTGCGCACGCTCCGGTCGACGCCGTGGTCGAGGGTGAAGCGCCCCGCCGCCGCGGCCGTCCGCGTCGCGAGCGTCCGGCCGACGAGGCTCCGGCCGCGTTCGACGCTTCGCTGCTGCCGCCGTCGCTCGGCATCGCGCCCGCCGCAGTTGCGGTGGAGGCCGCCGCGGAGGAGAAGCCCCGCCGCCGCCGTGTCCGGGCGGCTGCGGTCGAGGCGCCCGCGGCGGAGTAATCCGGTCGTCACCCCGGCCTTGTGCCGGGGTCCAGCGCTCGGCAGGCGATGCCGCCCGATTGACGAGGGCATGGCTCGCGGTACCCTGGACCCCGGAACAAGTCCGGGGTGACGAAAGGTGTGAGGCAATGTTTGCCCGCGCACGACAGCATTGCTTGCCCGCGTCACCCGCGCCCGTTAGCCTGCGCCGGGTAAGCGTAGCAACAAAGGGGTCGGCGATGCGGGGCAGGACTTTTGCGGCGGCCGCCTTGGCGGCGCTGGCGCTTCCCGCGAATCTCAACGCCCAGCCCTCGCCGCCGCAGGCGCAGCTTCCCGGACGCAGTGCGCAGGGGCAGGTCGCGGTGACGATCTATTCGAGCGGGACCGCGCTGATCCAGGACACCCGCCAGCTCAACCTGCCCGCGGGCGTGTCGCGACAGGACTTCCCCGACGTCGCCAACACCATCCGCCCCAACACGGTGCGGCTGGAGGGGCAGGGGACCGAGGTCGTCGAGCAGAATTACGATTACGACCTGCTTTCGCCGGAAGCGTTGATGGAGAAGGCGGTCGGGCAGACGATCACCCTGGTCCGCACCAATCCCGCGACCGGGGCCGAGACGCGCGAGCAGGCGCGGGTTCTCGCGTCCAACGACGGCGTCGTGCTCCAGATCGGGGATCGGATCGAGGTGCTGCGCGACGACGGCCTGCCGGTGCGGGTCGTCTTCTCCTCGCTGCCGCCGTCGCTGCGCGCGCGGCCGACGCTGTCGGTGACGCTCGACAGCAAGGCCGCGGGCGCGCGGCCGGTGACGCTGTCCTATCTGGCGGGCGGGCTGAACTGGTCGGCGGATTACGTCGCGCTGTTCGACGAGGCGAAGTCGACGATCGACGTCCAGGGCTGGATCACGCTCAACAATTCGGGCGAGGTGCCGTTCGTCGACGCGGACACCGTGCTGGTCGCCGACGGCGGCGGCAGGCGTCCGCGCCCGGAGTTCCGTCCCGGAACCGAGACCGCGGATCGCGCGCGTCTGGGAGACTATTATCTTTACCCGCTGGGACCCCGCACCACCATCGCGGCGAATCAGCAGAAGCAGGTGAGCTTCCTGTCCGCGGGCGGGGTGCCTGCGACGCGCGGCTATCAGTATCGCAACGGCTGGCTCGGCACCGCGGACACCGCGCGCAGCGCGCAGAGCATTCTCGGCTTCTCGACCGCGCGCGAGCAGGGTCTTGGCGACGCGATCCCCGCGGGAACGGTGCGGGTCTATATCCGCGACGCGCAGGGCCGCCCGCAGTTCATCGGCGAAAACGGCATCGGTCACACCCCGATGGGATCGCAGCTGTCGATCTCGACCGGCGAGGCGTTCGACGTCAAGGTCCGCCCGCTGGTCGAAACCCGGACCCGCATCGGCGACCGCTGGCGCACCGCGATGCGCTACACGCTGACCAACGCGAGCGCGCGGCCGGTCACCGTCGATTTGATCCAGGCGGGGCTCGACAACGGCTGGACAGACACCCGCATCACCGACGAGAGCCTCCGATCGGAGCGTCGCTCGTCGGCGGAGGCGGTGTGGCGGGTGCCCGTTCCCGCCAACGGCGAGGCGGTGGTCACCGCCGTCTTCGACACCCGGTACTGACGTGCGCCTCGCGGCGCTCGCGCTGCTCGCCGCCTCTCCTGCGCAGGCGCAGGACGCGGCGGTGGTCACGTCGGCGGCCCCCGAGCGGGTCGCGCTGACCGTCTATCGCGCGCCTGACCGCGATCCTGACCAGGCGATCGACCCCGATGCGGACGACCAGCAGGGCTATGCGCTGGTCACCGAGACGCGCACGGTCAGCATCCCCGCCGGCCCCGCGACGCTCCGGTTCGAAGGCGTGGCGGGCAACATCTTCGCCGAGACCGCGATCCTGACCGGGTTGCCGCCGGGCGTGGCCGAGCGCAACCTCGACGCAAACTTGCTCTCGCCCCGTACATTGTACGACCGCGCGCTGGGACGGCGGGTGATGGTTCGCCGCACCGATCCGGCGACCGGGCGGGTGCGCGAGGAGCAGGCGACGATCCGATCGGGCGCCGCGGGCGCGGGCGTGCTCCAGCTGGCGAACGGATATGAGGCGCTGCGTTGCTCGGGGTTGCCGGAGACCCTCGTCCATCCCGGCCTCTCGCCCGGGCTGGTCGCGCGTCCGACCTTGTCGGTCCGCACCTACGCGCCCCGGGCGACTAATGCGACGATCACCTTGTCCTATCTTGCGGGCGGATTTGACTGGCAGGCCGATTACGTGCTGACCCTGCGGGCTGACGCCAAGGGGCAAACACGCGCGGACCTGTTCGCCTGGGTGACGCTGGCGTCGAGCGACGTCACGCCGTTCGCCGACGCCGCGACGTCGGTGATCGCGGGCAAGCCCAAGCGCGAGGCGCGCAGCGTGCCCGCGATCGGGCAGGAGGACGGCGCGCTACGCGTGCGCTGCTGGCCGACCGCCATCAAGTACGGCCGCAGCCCGCCGCCGCCGCCGCCCCCGCCTCCTCCGCCGCCTGCCGCGCCGATGATGGCGATGGACGTCGGGAACTTTCAGGACATCACCGTCACCGGCTTGAAGCGGGTCGCCAGGCAGGAGGAGCTGGGCGACCTGAAGCTGTACCGCCTGCCCGATGCGGTGACGGTCGCGGCGAAATCGCAGAAGCAGGTCGCGATGCTGATCCGCGATGGGGTGGCGATCGATCCCGTCTATGTCGGCTTGGTCGAGCGCGACGACGCCGATGCGCCCGAGCTGACGCTGCGCACCCGCAACACCGCCGCGCGCGGGCTCGGCCTGCCGCTGCCCGCAGGAAGCGTCGCGGTGTTCGAAGGCGGCGAACGGCCGCTGCTGCTGGGCGAGGCGAGCCTGGACGACCGCGCGACCGGCGAGGAGGTCGAGATCGCGCTGGGGGCGAGTCCGTCGGTGACCGCGGAGGCCGAGCGCCTCGGACGCAAGGGGCCCCTCAGCCGCTATCGCCTCACCGTCTCCAACGCGCTGCCGCGCGCGATCACCTATGAGGCGCGAATCGCGATCGGCGACGGGGAACGGATCACGTCCGCCGCCAAGTTCGGGCGGCGCGGCGGCGCGCGGACGTGGACGGTCGCCGTTCCAGCGAACGGGCGGGCGACTCTGGACTATACGGTGCGGGCGGCGCGTTAATCGAAGCGCTCGACATCCTCGTCGTGACCGGTCCCGGAACTCAGGAACACCAGCCCCATCAGCGCGGCGGCCATCATCACCGACCCGCCGACCCCGCCGATGATCCCGAGCATCGTCGCCAGGTGAAGCGGACCCTGCACTCGCGCCATGACGACGATCACCGCCGCGACGCACACCGCCGCGGCCAGCGTCATCCACGCCATCAACGTTCGGAAGCGGCCCCATGCGAATCGGGCATAGTCGGGATCGCCGAGTCCGGTGGGGCGTTGATCATCCATGCTTCCCCTTGAAGGCGGACCGTGCTTTTCTCAAGCGAGGCAACGACCAAGGAGCGGCAAGCGATGACGATCGGCGCGATCCTGAAGACCAAGGGCGGCGAGGTCGCATCGCTCCCGTCCACCGCGACGGTGAGCGAGGCGGTGGCGCTGCTCGCCGAACGGCGATTCGGCGCGGTGCCGGTGGTCGATTCGGGCGTGGAGGGCGTCGCGGTGGCGGGGATCTTCTCCGAACGCGACGTGACCTATTGCCTGGCGCGCGAAGGCGCGGCCGCGCTCGACCGCACGCTTGCCGAGGTGATGACCACCCCGGTGCAGACCGTCGGCCCCGCGGACGCGGTGATCGGCGCGCTGTCGCTGATGACCAAGCGGCGCATTCGCCACCTGCCGGTGGTGGAGGGGGGCAAGCTGGTGGGGTTCGTCTCGATCGGCGATCTGGTGAAGTACCGGATCGACCGGATTGAGGCGGACGCTGCGGCGATGCGCGACTATATCCAGGGCGCCTAGCGTCTGATCAGGGCGGCGAGTTCGCGGATGAGCGGCCGCGCGAAGACCGCGAGCCAGCCGAAATAGGCGACCGCGCCGAGCGCGACCAGCGCCGGGAGGCGGACGATCGGCGAGGCCCAGGCCACGCTCGAATCAAGCGCAACGACCGCCGCGGCCATCGCGAGGCTGCCGATCACCGGCTGCGCGACGCCGCCCGCCACATCGCGCAACCGCGCGCCGATCACCGGCAGCGAGCGCCAGAGGCTCGCCGCCAGATAGAGCGGATAGGCGGCGACCCAGGCGGCGGCGAGCCCCTCCGGTCCCCACCGCACCCCGGCGAGGAACGCGACGCCGAGGATCAGCGCGCCGGTCGCGCCGTTTGCGACCCCGACTCCCGGCCGGCCCCGCGCGTCGCAGGCCGGGGCGAGCAGCACCTGCAGCGTCATGAACGGCATCGCGCAGGCGAGCACCGCGACGATCGGCGCAGCCTCCGCCCACTTCTCCCCAAGCACGACAAGCACCAGCGGCTCGGCGGTGACCGCGAGCCCGAGGTAGAAGGGCAATGCCGCGGTCATCACCAGCCGCATCCCCTTCAGGAACGCAGCGGTGAGCGCTTCTTGGTCGTGCTGAAGCCGCGAATAGGCGGAAAAGGCGACCTCGTTGAGCGCAGGCACGACCTTGCCGACGAAGATCTGCGCAAGGAACAGCGCGGTGGTGTAGAGCCCGAGCGCGTGGGCGTCGAACCATCTGCCCGCGATGAACACGTCGGCCTGGCTCTGCAGGAACCAGAACAGCTGCGCTCCCGCCGCGATCCCGCCGTAGCGCGCAAGCCCGCCCGCGCCCCGGAAGTCGAACGACGGCCACACCAGGGATCCCGCCGCGCGGGTCATCAGCACGCCGCGAATCGTGAACAGCACCAGCGGCGCGAGCACCAGCGTCCAGACCCCGAGCCCCGCCAGCGCGCCGCCGAGCGCGGCGGCCGCGCTCGCGATCGAGGCGGCGATGTTGGCCTTGGCCTGGTGGCGGAAGTCCATCGCGCGGCTGAGCAGCGCGAAGGGCAAAGCGACGAACGGCGTGGTCAGGTAGAGCAGCGCCTGTACGCGCAGCAGGTCCGCGACCAGCGGCTCGCGATAATAAGCGGCGGCCAGCGGGGCGAGCGCGAGCTGCGCCAGCGCCAACGCGCCGTTGAGCAGGATGAGCATTCCGAACAATTGGCGAATCGCACGCGGGGTCACCTCGGGCGCGCGGACCAGCCCGCTTGCGAGCCCGTAGCCGTTGAGCATGTTGAGGAAGGTGAGCACCACCTGGGTCATCGCGAACAGCCCGTAATCGCCGGGGCTGAGGATGCGGATGACGAGGAACGTGGCCGCCCATTGGACGAGCTGCGCGACGATCTGGCTCCCCGATCGCCACAGCACCGCCGAGCGGACGGTCGCGCCAAGCGATTCACCGGGCTGATTCGAGCGGAGCGCGACCTCGGACATGCCTTTCGCCCTAGCTTCAGAGCCTCAAGAAGGGGTGAATGGCGCGGTTTTCCGGGCTTCCCGAGAAAAAATGCACTTTTCTGACAAAAAGGGTTTGACGGGCTCGGGAGCCTCCCCTAGATGGGTGTCACCGCAGCGACGGACCACACGGTTCGCTTCTGACGGTCACCAAATCCCCGGCGCAACGCCAACCCGGTAAAAGGGGTTGAGCGACAGCGCCGGTGATTTGCGCTCTTTGACATTGTTGGTCAAGATGAAGGGACATGTGGGCGGCGGCTTGCGGGTTCTGACGGCTTCAAGGCGTCGGATACTCGTTTAAAGCTAAGCTGTGCTCACAAGTCCTTCACGTATCCATACGTAAGAATTTGTGCAGAGCAGCTCCTTGAAATGAGCGGTTCGGTCAGGGCATTCCACCTCGATCGGGTCGAACATAAACTTGAGAGTTTGATCATGGCTCAGAATGAAC
>SXHP01000320.1 GCA_005773165.1 Sphingomonadales bacterium
CGGCGGGCAGCGCGCGCGCGTAGCGGGCGAGCCGTTCGGCCACCTCCGCCCGCCCCGACAGCGCGTGCAGCCGCGCATGGCTCAGCGACAGCGGGTCGTCACGCACCCCGGCGCGCGCGCGCGTCATCGCCAGCAGCGCCCCGCCGCGGGTCTCCGGATCATCGACGCGCCGCAGCCACTGCGCCAGCATCTGCGCGTCGGTTCCCACGCACCCCGTCGCCAGGTCGATCGACGCCGGGTTCGCCGCATAGCCCCGCTCGACCTCCGCCAGCGCCGCGCGCGCCTCCGCGGTCCGCCCGAGCTTCGCCAGCGCGCAAGCCCGGATCGCGACGAAATAGCCGAAGGCGGCGCGCGTCTCGACCTTGTCCGGCGCGATCGGGTGGCGCGCGAGCGTCGCCAGCGCCTCCTCCGGGCGACCGAGCGCGACCTGGACCAACGCCAGATTGGGCACGACGTTGACCAGCATCGGCCCCGAAACGCCGCCGGCGAGCGCCGCGCGCATGGGGGCCATGATCCGATCGGGATCGCGCTCGCCCGCATCCGCGGTCAGCCGCGCCAGCCGCACCACGCCCAGCGAATAATCGTAATCGTCGCGCGGGGCGCCGAACGCGGTGATCGCACGCCCGAGCAGCGCCGCGCCCTCGCCGACGTGCCCCGTCCGCGCCAGCACCCCCGCCACGCCGCGCGCCCGCCCCAGCGTCGGCTCGATGTCGTAGGACGCGCGCGCCGACCGGACCAGCGCCTCGCGCTGCGCGGCCAGATCGCCTCCCGCCCAATCGTCGATCCGCGGCCACAGCCCTTCATACCGCCGGTCGACCAGCATCAGCAGCCCGTCGGCGGGATCGACGACATAGGGCAGCAGCCTGGCGGCTTCGGTCAGATCGCCCTTGCCGACCCGCTCCAGCACGCTTTCGCGCACCCAGCCCGAATAGCGCGCGGCGTCGTTGCGCGCGACGTCCGTCCCCGCCAGCGCGCTGACCAGCGCGCGCCGCTCGGCAAAGGCGCGGGCGTAGCCTAGCCTGCGGAACATCGCGTCGAGCCGCTCGTCCTTCAGCCCGCGCGCCAGCCGCGGCTCGCGCCGGATCGCGCTCCCCAGCAGCGCGGCACCCCCCGGGAAATCCCCGGTGAAGAACAGCGCGTCGGCCTTGGTCCGCTGCGCCAGCGGCGCGTCGGGATTGAGCCGGTAGCATTCGTCGATCGCCGCCAGCCCTTCGCGCCGGTTCGCCACCGCGTCCGCCGACAACAGCATCGGCCCGCGGACGCACTGCACCGCGCCGCGAAACCGCGTCGGCTGCGGCAGCAGCGCCATGGCGGCGTCGAAGCTCTTGCGCCGCGCGGCCGGGGTCAGCGCGCGCATCCCGTCCGCGACATGCGGCAGCGCCAGCCGCTCCTCCGCGGTCGGCTCGACGCCTGCAAACCCGGGAACGCCGCCAGCGGCCTGCGCCAGCAGCAACAGCGCCGCGATCATGCGCCCCGCTCCTCGCGCAGCCCGAACGCGGTCACCAGCAGCGCCATCGCCACCACCACCCAGGTGTACCACAGCCCCGCATAGGGATCCCCCGTTCTGGCGACGATATATTGCGAGATGAACGGCAGGAACCCGCCGAAATAGCCCGTTCCCAGATGATAGGGGATCGACAGCGAGCTGTAGCGGATCGCGGGGGGAAACATCTCTGAGAGCAGCGCCGCGACCGGACCATAGGTTACCCCTGACAGCGCGCCGAGCATCAGGATCACCAGCAGGATCGTGGCGATGTTCGCGGCCGAAGGCGTCACCGGCGACAGGTCGTACCCCGCCGCCGCCAGCGCCGCATCGACGCCCGCCGGGCTATGATCGGGCATCGGCACGCCGCCGATCGCCAGCACGGTGCCCGGCGTCCTCCGCGTCTCGTACGCCACCCCCTTCTTGGACAGATGGTCCATCAACCGGGCGCACTCGGTCGCCTGGGCCTTGGCGAACGGGCTATAGGAGCAGTTCGGCCCCGCCACGATCACCGGCGCGCGTTCGGCCGCGCGCGCCAGCCCGGGGTTGGCCGCCGCGCCCAGCGCCCAGAACAGCGGAAACAACAGCGCGAGCGTCGCGGCATAGCCCCAGACGATCGGCCGCTTGCGCCCCCAGCGATCGGACAGCCGCCCGAACAGGATGAACCATCCCAGCCCCATCAGCGCGCCTGCGCCGGTCAGCAGCTGCGCGATCGTCTCCTCCACCCGCATCGGCCCTTGCAGGAACGACAGAACGGTGAACATCGCGGTGTACCAGATCACGGTCAGCCCCGCCGCGATCCCGAACAGGGCGACGATCATCCGCTTGAAATTGCCCGGATAGGTGAAGCTCTCCTTGATCGGGTTCTTCGCCCGCCCGCCCGCCGCGCGCATCGCGGCGAACACCGGGCTTTCCGACAGCTTCAAGCGCATCCAGAGCGAGATCGCGAGCAGCACGACCGAGAACAGGAATGGGATGCGCCAGCCCCAATCCTGCCACATCGCGTCGGGCATGAGCAGCTTGGTTCCGAGCACCACCGCGAGGCTCAGGATGAACCCGCCCGCGACTCCCGCCTGGATGAAGCTCGTGTAGAAGCCGCTTTTCCCCGGCGGCGAATGCTCCGCGACATAGATCGCCGCGCCGCCGTATTCGCCGCCCAGCGCCAGCCCCTGCGCGATGCGGAGCAGCAGCACCAGCGCGGGCGCCGCAAAGCCGATCGCCGCCGCGGAGGGCACCAGCCCGACCCCCGCGGTCGCCACCCCCATCAGCGCGATGGTGACCAGAAACGTGTATTTGCGCCCCAACCGGTCGCCCAGATAGCCGAACAGCACCGCGCCCAACGGCCGGAACCCGAACCCCACCGCGAACCCCGCCCAAGCGAGCAGCGTCTGAACCAGCGCGTTGTCCGCGGGAAAGAAGGTCCGCCCGATGATCCCCGACGCGGCCAGCGTGCCGTAGATGAAGAAGTCGTACCATTCGAACACCGTGCCGAGCGACGACGCGGTGATGACGAGCCGGACGTCCTTGGCGCTAGGTTCCCCGCTACGATCCATACACCCTCCCCGAACGGGAGCGTCCTAGCGGCAAAGCCGAGTTCAGGGAACGAAGGAGTTCACGCGAAGGCGCGAAGGCGCGAAGCCCATCCGGTCTACGGCTCGCCCATCCGCGCAGCGGACCTTTGATTGCTACCGACAGACGAAATCATGGATTGCTGACGCGATACGCCTCGGCGGCCGCACCCTCTTCGCGCCTTCGCGCCTTCGCGTGAACAATCCTTCTCGTTAAACCTTCGTCGCGTAGATCATCCGCCCTTCGCCGAGCCGCGCGAACACCTGCTCCAGCTCGCGCTCGCCCACCGCGAAGCAGCCCTGGCTGCGCCCCAGCACGCCGCGGGTCTTCAGGATGTCCTTGTTGGCGTACCACGCCGCGTGGATCACGATCGCGCGGCCTAGCGCATTGTTGTTGGTCGGATCGAGCCCGATCAGCCGCTGCGACTTGCCGTGCTTGCCGTGATAATAATCGGAGGTCAGGAAAGCGCCTTCCGACGACGCGTTCGATCCGAACGCATTGGAGAAGCGCTGCAGATGCCCGGTATGCGCGGGGTCCGACCCGCTGCCGTGCGACACCAGCAGCGACGTGCTCCGCCCGCTCGCCAGGTCGACGAAGTGGAACCGCGGCTGCGACGAGGCGGCCGAGAAGTCGACGATCGCCATGCGGTCGCGCTTGGTCCGCGCGCCGTGCCGATCAAGCGACGCCAGCGCGCGCTTCAGCAGCTCGGGCCTGACGACCCGCGAGCTGATCAGCGGCTGCGCGGGGACCGAAGCGCGCCCCGGTAGCGGCGGCTGCGACAAGGGCTTCAGGTCGCGCGAGGTCAGCTTCTGCGCCGCTGACACCGCGCCGGGGATTGCCAGCAGGCTGCCCAGCACCAGGCCGTTCTTGACCACCGCGCGCCGGTCGCGCGCCGTCTCCCGCATATCGCTCACACGCAATCCTCGAAAAAATCTGATGCCCGCCCGGACAGTTGATATAGCACGCTCTGGACCGTTTTTCCCTAGCAATCTGTGAAGGTTGCAGCCGAACGAAAATAATCCGGCGCGGAATCCCCACGCTTCGTCGACGCGGGCGGATGGAACAGGATGCGGGGGTCCGTGCGTTGATTCTCCCGTAACCTGTGTCAGCGTTCGGGAGTTAAGACCATGAAAGCATGGGCAATCGCATTGGTCCTGGCGAGCGCCGCGGCCGCCCCGGCCTATGCGGCGGAGCAGGCTGCGCCGCTGACCGTCGAGGCCGCCGCCGCGATCGCGCCCAACCGCTTCATCTGGGCCGACGACGCGGGGCTGGAGCCCGTCAGCGTCGTCGTCAGCATCGCCGACCAGCGCGCCTATGTCTATCGCGGCCAGACCCTGATCGGGGTGTCCAGCGTGTCCACCGGCACCGCGGACAAGCCGACCCCGCCGGGCACCTTCCCGATCCTGCAGAAAAAGGTCGCGCACAAGTCCAACCTCTATGACGACGCGCCGATGCCGTTCATGCAGCGGCTGACCTGGGACGGAATCGCGCTGCATGCGGGCAGGAACCCGGGCTTTCCCGCGAGCCACGGCTGCATCCGCCTGCCCGCGGCCTTCGCCAAGAAGCTGTTCGCGGTCACCTCGCTCGGCTCCACCGTCACCGTGATGGACGAACCCTTCGCCCCCGCCGACGGCTGGACCCCGCCCGTGCCCGAGCCCGACGCGGAGACCGCCAAGGCCAACCTCCAGATCGCCTCGCTGGAGCGGCGGTAAAGGTTGGCGAAAAAGGGGGCTGCGTTCCGCCTCAATTGTTCCGTCACCCCGGATCCTTCGACTTCGCTCAGGAGAGCCTTGTTCCGGGGTCCAGGGTTGGGCCGGGCGCTGTCTTCTAAGCCTCTGGCCGCTCCGCCCGCCGCGCGCTGGACCCCGGAACAAGGCTCTGCCGAGCTTGTCGAGGTATCCGGGGTGACGGATGGAGCAGACCCCCCATCCCGCGCGTTTCCCCGCGCATGATCCCCCTCCACCACCTCCCCGTCACCTTGCGCCCGGACCCCGCGCGCACCGTCATCCGCCCGTTCCTCCCCTCCGATCCGGAGGCCTTCGCGGTCGCGGCGCATCCCCGCGCCGAACGGATCATCGCGCGCGTCCTTTCGATCGACGCCGACGAGCTCCACCGCGAGCTCGCCCGCGTCCAGCAGTCGCTCGATCAGCGCCACCGCGACGTGCCGCAGCTGCTCGCCCGCCGCTACCAATCGGTTGCCGCCCTCGTCCCAGCCGGAGCCGACCCCAGCCCCGACCAGCGCACCCTGATCGCCGCCTATCTCTCCGCCGAATATTCCTTCGAAGCCGCCGCGCTGTTCAACCCCAGCGCGGTCCCCCACCCCGACCAGTCCGGCCTCCCCGACGGCGCGCTCCGCATCCTGGTGTCGCTCCGCGGCATCGGCGAAGGCCACCTCTCCTCCGTCACCTTCCGCACCGGCGTCTGGAACGCCGACGGCGGCCTCGTGATCGACGCGCCGAGCCAGACCGCGGTCCCGCCCGTCTTCGACGCGCCCGAGGGCTGGCGCGACGGCGACGTCCTCGCGCTCGACTGCGGCGGCAGCCGCGATCCGTCCGAAACCGTGCTCTTCCCCGTGGTCGAAAGCCAGAGCGGCGGGATCGAGGACATGCGCCTCACAGCGCTCGATTGCCCGGGCAAGCCCCGCACCTATGCGGGCACCTACACCGCGCTCGGCTCCAAGGGGATCCGCCAGGAGATCCTGTTCACCGACGATTTCGCCACGTTCCGGATGCGCCCGATCGGCGGCGCGCTGGCGAACGCGAAGGGCATGGCGCTCTTTCCCCGCCCCGTCGGCGGCCGCTGGATGGCGGTGACGCGCCAGGACAACGAGAACCTGTGGCTCGCACATTCGGACGACCTGGAGACGTGGCAAGTCGACGGCAAGCTCCTCGGCCCGCATTACCCGTGGGAGATCATCCAGATGGGCAATTGCGGCTCGCCGATCGAGATCGCGGAGGGCTGGCTGCTGCTCACCCACGGCGTCGGCGTGGTCCGCAACTATTGCCTGGGCGCAGCGCTGCTCGACAAGGACGATCCGTCGAAGGTGCTGGGCCGCCTCCCGCACCCGCTGATGGAGCCGGGACCGGAGGACCGCGACGGCTATGTCCCCAATGTCGTCTATTCGTGCGGCGGCATCGTCCGCGACCGGACGCTCCTGCTGCCCTATGGCATCGCCGACAATTACGCGAGCTTCTGCACCGTCTCGGTCGACGCCATTCTCCAGGCGATGGAGACGCCCTGATCCGCGAAGCGCCGAACACGTCGCGGACCGCGCTGGAGGCGGAATGGCTCCGGCTCACCCGCGTCGCGCTGCCCGCGTTGGCGGACGCGCGCGGCTGGCCGGTCCGCAACGACCATTGCTTCCAGCGCATCCTGCTCGACAATGCCTGCGGCCGCTGCTGGTACGAAGCGATCCTCGCGCGCCCGGCCTACCGCCACGCGTCGGACGCGGTGCTGACCCAAGCCGTCGCCCTCGCCCAAGCCGCGATCGCAGGAGAGGCGGACCTCCACACCCTCAACCGCCGCTCGCTGGCGTGGCGGGGAAAGCGTCTCCCCACTCCTCCCCCGGAGGGGGAGGGGGACCGCCGCGAAGCGGTGGTGGAGGGGGCTCGCCGCAAGCGACCCGCCCGCGGCGAGAGGTGAGGACAGGCGCCTACCCAGCCCTCGCCCCGCCCAGCACCCCCGGCAACCAACCCATCGCCCCCGCCGCCTCGCACTCCCACACCACCGCCGCGCGCCACCCTTCCGCCGCCAGCGCCTCCGCCACCGCCGCATCCCGCGCCCGGTTCCGCGCGGTCTTTGCCCATCTGGCGTTCGGAACAGACAGGTTAAACCACCTTCGTCACCCCGGGCTTGACCCGGGGTCCCGCTTCTTGCGCCGGAGAAGCGAGGCGCGAGGATCTAGGCAGACCGGCGGTATCCATTCTCCAGGAGGAGCTGGGCCAGCGTAGCCATTCTGCGGAACATCGCTAAGCTGTTCAGATCGGATTGGAGCAGCGGCGTCGTTGCTTGCTTAGCGAAGATCGGATGAAGTGACGTGAGCAACTCGACAGAAGCGAGCGCTATCGCATCGTCTTCGAGTTCCTCCAAGTGACACCCGTCGGTCTCGGGAGCGATCTGTTCCAACGAGTCGAAGGTTTCCGGGTCAAGACTGAACGCGATAACCAGCAGACCGGCAGCCCACGCCTCCGCGATCTGGAGGTCCGGCCAACTTGCAACGGAGTTGACAACGTCACCGTCTCTTGCGGCAACAATACGATACCGGAGCATGCAGCACCTCATGGCTCAAGGAAGCTGTTGATCACCAACTTGCTCCGTCAACCCGGCGAAAGCCCGGGTCCGTTTCACCGGGAGCGACACCTCTCCGATTCTGGCCGATGCGCTTGCCGAGCGATGGACCCCGGCCTTCGCCGGGGTGACGGATTGGCCGCAATGGTCGAAACCGGCCGTCGCAGGCGTGGGAGGTCGGACCTCCCCCACCACAGTTAGGCGGCCTCGCGCATCGCATCCGACCCGGCGCTCAGCACATCGTCCGTCAGCCCAATCGCCGAGCGGACCGCCGTCACGGCACCCCGAACGGGCACCTGCTGGGTCATGATCTTGCCACCCTGCTGGATGACGTTGCCCTGCCAGAGATCGCCGCTCTTCCGCCAGTCGATCTTGCCGAGACGCTGTATGTAGCTCTTCCAGTCGGGCACCTCGTGCTTGAACAGGAGGTAGCCGATGCGCCCAAGCACGACGAGCCCGGTAGCCGATAGCGGCAGCCAGCCCTTCTCGCGGAGTTCGCGGACCCGATCGCCCGTGTAGGGCGCGTCCGGCAGTCCCGCGACTCCGCTCAGCACTGGGATGGCGGCGGTCACCTCATTTACAAAGGCGATGAAACGGTCACGCACCTCCGCATAGTGCGGATCGTCGCTGCTCTTCAGCATGGTGACGGCGCGTTGCTCGAACTGATCGTCCGCCATGCTGTACCCCGCGCCGAGCAGCTCCTTCACCATCTGGCGAACCTGATTGGTGAGGAACAGCTTGTTGCTGTTCTTGGACAGCGTCTTGCTGGTGCTGTCTACCCGCCCCTCGAACAGCTTGCAGCTATCGATCAGGTCCAGAACGATCCCGTTCGCGGGATGACGGCGGTCATAGGCGGCGAGCTGGCTCTTGGGCAGCGACTTGGTCTTGGATGCGTCGGCAAAATCCTGGTGGATTTGTGCCATGTCGTCCTCGATCGTGATCATCACCGCGATCGCATCGCCCGAGAACTGATCCGCAATCTCCGGCGGCAGTTCTTCGAACACCTCGTCGATGGCGCGTTTGCGATGACCGCCGTCGGTGATCTCCAGCTTGACGTTGCCGGGAATTACGACATTCACAACAGTGACCGTCGATCCATAATCGACCTTGTAGATGCTCAACGGTTGGCGCGCGTTGAGCGTCAACGGAGGCAGGATGTACTTCTTGCCGACATTCGCCTTGATGTAGGACTTCACGCTTTTCACGTGATCTTCCATCACGGGCCTGTTAGTTGCCGACCGCACCTGCTCGACGCTGCCGCGGCGCTCGGCGTGGTTGCCGACGAGCCGGTTCTTGATCAGCGGGATCAGGAACGCGGTGGTCAGCATGTACCGCGAACCCTGGCGGAACATGACTGCGGGCATCTGCTGTCCGCCAGTGGCGGACGCTTCGCGCATGGCGGCGCGCTCCGCATCCTCGAGATTGTCGAAGGTGCGGATGGTGACATTCTTTGGGTCAATGATTACATCGAGCATCGGTGTTCTCCTCACAACGGGCACCACTCGCATCAGCGAGCAACGGCCGGGCGGTGCAACGCCCGGCCGTTTTGGTTTTCTGATCTGAGTAGCGCGTAATGTCAACCGGCGCCGGGCTGATTACGTGCACTCTTCCACGTAAAAAGGGATTTGGTACTTAATTCGATGACCGTCCTCAACACGCTTGAGAGAACCTTCGGCAACAAGGCGATTCAATAATGCGTGTGTCAGATGGTTACGCTGACCGCCATTGATGCTGGTCTCCAAACCAAGCGCGCGAGCCACCTCGTCGTTTCGTAAACCTGCTTCACCTGCCTGAGTTACCTCGGCGCGAATCGCCTCCACCATGTCGCTCAGCGCACGCTCAGCCCGTTCACGGTTGCTCGTCATCAGCCATTACCCTTACCATGCATGACGTCGATACATCGGCAGTAGGAGGAGGCGCAACGATCGTACGATCGGCTCGCCCGCGCAAAAGCGATAGCCGTCGCGCCCGGTCGCGCGCGATACTCCGACGCGCCAACAGCGTGGGAGAACGCCATGACCCGCTACCTGCTCCTGCCCTTCCTTTCACGCGGAGAGGACGCCGCCCTGCTCGCGCTCCGGGTCGGCAC
>SXHP01000039.1 GCA_005773165.1 Sphingomonadales bacterium
GATCACCCGCGAAGCCCCGAACTATCCTTCGCACTGAGGCCGTCTTCGCTGTTGCGCACTCCGCCAGTCCAGCAATCCTCCGTCACCCCGGACTTGTTCCGGGGTCCAGCGCGGTTCCGAGCGATAGCCTTCGAGATTGAAGCAGTTCGTCCAGCACGACCCTGGACCCCGGAACAAGTCCGGGGTGACGTTGTAGGAATGGCGATCCGGGCCCTGCGACCATGACCCCGCCCGCCCGCACCCAGGCCGCGATCGAGCTCCTCGACGCCATCATCGCCGCCGCGCGCGAGGGCGGGGCCGCCGCCGACACCCTTGTCGCACGCTACTTCGCCACCCGTCGCTACGCGGGCTCGAAGGATCGCCGCGCGGTCCGCGAACTGGTCTACGCCGCGATCCGCTCGGCGGGCGAACTGCCGGGGACCGGTCGTGCCGCGATGCTTTCGCTCGCCGACCATGACCCTGCGCTCGCCGCGACATTCGACGGTTCCGCTCACGGCCCGGCCCCGATGTCGGACGGCGAAATTCGCGCCGAGCCCGGCGCGGCCCCTGCGTGGTTGTCGGCGCTGCTCCAGGCCTCGGACGTCGACCCTGCCACCCTGATCGCCCGCGGCTCGCTCGATCTGCGCGTGAACCGCCTCAAGGCTGATCGCGAAACGGTCCTCGCCGACGTGCCCGACGCGCAGCCCACGCGATACGCCCCGGACGGCATCCGGCTTCCGACGGGTACCAATGTCGACGCGCTTTCTGCTTATCGCGACGGCCTGATCGAAGTGCAGGACGAGGGCAGCCAGATCGTCGGCCTGGCGCTCGACGCGCAGCCCGGCGAGCGCATCGTCGACTTGTGCGCGGGCGCGGGCGGCACGACGCTGGCGCTCGCCGCGGCGATGTCGAACAAGGGCGTTCTGCTCGCCTGCGACACCGACCGCGCCCGGCTCTCACGCCTCGCGCCGCGGGCGGAGCGGGCAGGGGCGACGATCATCGAGACCCGCCTCCTCAATCCGGGTCGCGAAGCCGAAGCGCTCGCGGACTGGAACGCGGCCGCCGACGGCGTCCTCGTCGACGCGCCCTGCTCCGGGACGGGGACCTGGCGGCGGAACCCGGAGGCGCGCTGGCGGCTCACCCCAGCGCGCGTCGACCGCCTTACCGAAACGCAACGTCACGTGCTTGAAATCGCCGCGCCGCTGGTCAGACCCGGCGGCGCGCTCGTCTACATCGTATGTTCGCTCCTTGAGCGCGAAGGACCCGATCAGATCGCGGCCTTCCTCGCCGCGCACCGGGCGTGGACCGCAGAACCGCTGACGCTCCCCTGCGGCGAGCCCCGCGGCGCAGGCGCCCGGCTCACCCCGGCGCTCTGCGGTACCGACGGTTTTTTCGTCGCACGGCTGCGACGCGCATGCTAGTTCGAGGCGTGCCCACCCTGGAGACGATCATGCGCACCTCGACCGTCGCTCTGGCCGCAGCCCTCGCGGTGGTGTCGATCACGACTTCGCTCAACGGCCAGAAGCCGGACGAGGCCATCGACGGCCGCTCGCTGGAACTGCTGGAGCAGGGCCGTGCGTTGAAGGCCGCGGGCGATCTGGACGGCGCCGTCGACGCGCTCGAGACCGCAGTCGCGGTCGATCCTCGCAATCGGATTGCATTCGTGACGCTGGCGCAGGTCGCCGAAGCGCGCGATCTGCCGGGCAAGGCCATCCGCCTGTACCGCGAAGCGCTGATCCTGGAACCCAACGACGTCGCTGCGCTTCGCGGGCAGGGCGAGGCCCTCGTCGCCAAGGGGGCGATCGCTCGCGCTCGCGATAATCTCGCCAAGATCCGTACTTTGTGCAAGTCGGGTTGCACCGAAGCCACCGCTCTCGCGGCGGTGATCGCCAAGGGTCCGCCGGTGGCGACCGCGGCGGTCGTGACCAAGCCGACGGTCGTGAAGGAATAAGGGCGTCACCCCGGACGTGTTCCGGGGTCGGGCGTGCCTCGCGCGATATCGTTCTGGGGCTCACCGGAAATCATATTCCTAACTGACCGCACCGCTCACCCGAGGCGTGGACCCCGGAGCAAGTCCGGGGTGACGGACGGGTGCTTGGCTAGGCTCTCAATCCCACCATCCGCGCCAGCGCCACGAATTCCGCAACCGACAGCGTCTCGGCTCGCCGCATGGGATCAATCCCGATGGCGGTCATCGCCTCCTGCGCGCCAGCGACCCCCTTCAGGCTCTGCCGGAGCATCTTGCGCCGCTGCCCGAACGCCGCCGCGGTCAGCCGCTCCAGCACAGGGAATGCGACGCCCTCCGGAGCCTCGCCCGGCTCGATATGGACCACCGCCGACATCACCTTCGGCGGCGGCGTGAACGCAGAGCGGTGAACGGGCATCGCGATCCGCGCGGTGCTGCGCCACTGGGCGAGGACCGCCAGCCGCCCGTAAGCGGGCGTGTCCGCCGCCGCGACGATGCGCTCGGCGACTTCCTTCTGGAACATGAGCGTCAGCGACCGCCACCACGGCGGCCAGCCGCCGGACAGCCAGCCCACGAGCAGCGCGGTGCCGACATTGTACGGCAGGTTGGAGACGATGTGCGGCGCGCCCTTGAACAGCGCAGGCGCGTCGACCTTGAGCGCGTCGTCCTCGATCACCTTCAGCTTGCCCGGATACGCATCCGCCAATTCCGCAAGCGCCGGAATGCACCGCCGGTCGCGTTCGATCGCGGTCACCAGCGCGCCGGCCGCGAGCAGCGCCCGCGTCAGCCCGCCGGGCCCCGGACCGACCTCCAGCACCTCCGCACCGTCAAGATCGCCCGGCACCGCTGCGATACGAACCAGCAGTTGCCCATCGAACAGGAAGTTCTGCCCCAGCGCCTTGCTCGCCGACAAACCATGACGCGCGATCACCTCGCGCAGCGGGGGCAAGGTCGTCACGCGTCCGCTTGGGCGCGGCGATCAGCCGCCTCGCCCGCCATCGCGATTGCCGCGATCGTCGCGCCGGGATCAGCCAGGTTGCGGCCGGCGATGTCGAAGGC
>SXHP01000321.1 GCA_005773165.1 Sphingomonadales bacterium
GAACCAGCACCTGTCGCTGACCGACACGCGCGGGATGGCGATCCAGACGCAGGAGGTGGTGACGCGCTGGCGCGAGATCCTGGCCGATCCCCTCTACCGCTCGCGCCGGCTCGCCTTTGTGGTCGCCTCGACGCTGACCCGGAATCAGTTGCAGCGGGCGATCGGCTGCCGCGACGCGAGGGTGTTCACCGACATGGCGGAGGCCGAGGCGTGGGTGCTGGCGGCGGAGACGGGCAAGCGGGCGGCCTGAACCGCCTCAATCGTCCTCGTCCTCGAACCCGGCGAGGTGGAGCGGGCGGGCCTTGATCTGGCGGGTCATGCACCAGTGGACCAGCGCCTCTTCGCGGCCGTGGGTGACCCAGACCTCCCTGGGTGAGATTTCGGTCAGGGTGTCGGTCAGCTCGTCCCAATCGGCGTGATCGGAAAGGATCAGCGGGAGTTCGACGTTCTTCTGGCGCGCGCGCTGGCGGACGCGCATCCAGCCTGACGCCATGGCGGTGATCGGATCGGGGAGGCGGCGGGACCAGCGGTCGTTGAGCGCGGAAGGCGGGCAGAGCACGACATGGCCGGCGATCTCCGCCTTTGCGACGCCGGTCGCGGGTTGGAGTTCGCCGAGGCGGACGCCGTGCCCCTCGTACAGGTCGCAGAGACGCTGCAGCGCGCCGTGGATGTAGATGGGCGCCGCGTGGCCGCGCTCGCGGAGCTCGGCGATGACGCGCTGCGCCTTGCCGAGCGCATAGGCGCCGACGAGGACGCAGCGATCGGGGTTGGCGTGTAGGCGTTCGATGAGCTTGTCGATCTCGTCGCCGGTGTCCGGATGGCGGAAGACGGGGAGCGCGAAGGTCGCTTCGGTGACGAAGACGTCGCAGGCGACGGGTTCGAAGGGCGCGCAGGTCGGGTCGGGGCGGCGCTTGTAATCGCCCGACACGACCACACGCTCGCCGCGGTGATCGAGGACGATCTGCGCGGAGCCGAGGCAATGGCCCGCGGGCACGAAGCCGACGTCGACCTCCCCCATCCGGATCGTTTCGCCATAGGCGACGGGATTGCCCGCCTGCTCGCCGTAGCGCGCCGCCATGATCGCCAGCGTCTCTGGCGTCGCCCAGACCGCGGCATGGCCGCCGCGGGCGTGGTCGGCGTGGCCGGGGGTGACGAGCGCGCGCGCGCTCGGCTCCGACGGGTCGATCCAGGCGTCGGCAGGGCGCACGTAGATGCCGTGCGGGTGGGGTTCGATCCAGTCGCCGAGCTTGACCATGCTCCCTATATGGATGGGGCGCGCCTGCGGTTCCCGCGCCGGCGGGATCGAAGCGCGAGGCGGGTCGTTGGAGGCGGGCAATCGACGAGGTGAGTGACGATGACGGGCATGTGGGCGTTTGTGGTGATCGCGGGTCCGATCATCCTGCTGGCGGCGCTGGTGATCGCATGGGCGCTCAACCGCAAGACGCGGGTGCCGATGGCGGTGACCGAAGCGGCGACCAAGCGCAACCGCGAGGAGGAAGCCGCGGAAGAGCACGCGCACGAGCACACGCACCAGAAGCGCTGAGCGCCGCGCTTCCCGAACCGCTCCAGCGCTGGTTCGCCGCGCGCGGCTGGGCCCCGCGGACGCACCAGCTGGCGATGCTCGACGAGGCGCGGGGCGGGCGTCACGCGCTGCTCGTCGCGGCGACCGGGGCGGGCAAGACGCTCGCCGGATTCCTGCCGACGCTGGTCGAACTCATCGAGACGCCCGCCGAGGGGCTGCACACGCTCTACGTCTCGCCGCTGAAGGCGCTGGCGGTCGACATCCAGCGCAACCTGGTCGCGCCGATCGAGGAGATGGGGCTCGACATATCGGTCGAGACGCGCACCGGCGACACGTCGTCGGACAAGAAGGCGCGGCAGCGGGCGAAGCCGCCGCAGATCCTGCTGACCACGCCCGAATCGCTGTCGCTGCTGCTGAGCTATCCCGACAGCTTCACGATGTTCGCGGGGCTACGGACGATCGTCGTCGATGAGGTCCATGCGTTCGCGACGGGCAAGCGCGGCGACCTGCTGAGCCTGTGCATGGCGCGGTTGAGCCGGATCGCGAACGAGATGCGGCGGGTGGCGCTGTCGGCGACGGTGGCGGACCCCGACGGCTATCGCGCGTGGCTCGCCCCCGACGGCGACATCGGCGCGGTCAGCCTGGTTCACGGGCAGGCGGGCGCGGAGCCCAACATCACCATCCTGCTGCCGCAAGGCCGGGTGCCGTGGATGGGTCATTCGGGGCGCTACGCCGCCGAACAGGTGATGGCGGAGATCGCCGCGCACCGGACCTCCATCGTGTTCTGCAACACCCGCAGCCTGGCCGAGCTGATCTTTCAGGACCTGTGGAAGGTGAACACCGACGGGCTGCCGATCGGGGTGCATCACGGCAGCCTGGCGCGGGAGGCGCGCGCCAAGGTGGAGGGCGCGATGGCGGAGGGGCGGCTGCGCGCCTTGGTCGCGACCGCGAGCCTCGATCTGGGGGTCGATTGGGGCGACGTCGATTGCGTGATCCAGATGGGCGCGCCCAAGGGTTCGTCGCGGCTGCTCCAGCGGATCGGGCGCGCCAACCACCGGCTCGACGAGGCGTCGGAGGCGATCCTGGTCCCGGGCAACCGGTTCGAATATCTGGAGGCGCGCGCGGCGCTCGATGCGGTGGAGGCGGGGGAGCTCGACCCCGACCTGTTCCGCCCCGGCGCGCTCGACGTGCTAGCGCAGCATGTGATGGCGTGCGCGTGCGCGCGAGCCTTCGATGCTGCGGATTTGCTGCAGGAGGTCCGTGCAGCATTGCCCTATTCGGCGCTGACCGGCGAATTGTTCGAGCGGGTGCTCGGCTTCATTCGCGACGGGGGCTATTCGCTCCGTGCCTACGACCGGTTTAAGCGGCTGACGCAGGATGCGGATGGGACGTGGCGAGTCGCACATCCCAAGTTTGTTGCGCAGCATCGGCTCAATGCCGGGATCATCGTCGAGGCGACGATGCTCGACGTGCGCTTCAGGAACGGGCGCAGCCTGGGGCGGGTGGAGGAGGGGTTCGCCAACCAGCTTTCGACCGGCGACACCTTTTTCTTCGCGGGGCTGAGCCTGGAGGTCGAGAAGATTGACCTGACCGACCTGATCGTCCGCGCGACGACGCGCCCCGCGCGCATCCCGACCTATGGCGGCAGCCGGATGCCGCTGTCGACCAGCCTGGCCGACCGGGTGCGCGGCTTTCTGGCGGAGCCGTCCGAATGGCCGCGCTTCCCCGACGATGTGCGCGAGTGGCTGGAATATCAGCAGGCGCGCTCGGTGCTGCCGCAGCCGGGACAATTGCTGGTCGAGACCTTTCCGCGCGAGGGGCGGCATTACATGGTCGCGTACAGTTTCGAAGGGTGGAACGCGCACCAGTCGCTGGGCATGCTGGTGACGCGGCGGATGGAGACGCAGGGGCTGAAGCCGCTGGGGTTCGTCGCCAACGATTATGCGATCGCCTGCTACGGATTGGAGCGCGTCACCGATCCCGCGTCGCTGTTCTCCGCCGACATCCTGGAGCATGAGTTCGTCGACTGGGTGCAGCAGTCGCATCTGCTGAAGCGCGCGTTCCGGGAGGTGGCGGTGATCGGCGGGCTGGTCGAGCGCCAGCATCCGGGCAAGCGCAAGACCGGCAAGCAGGTGACCTTTTCGACCGACCTGATCTACGACGTGCTGCGCAAGTACGAGCCGAGCCACCTGCTGCTCCAGGCGGCGTGGGACGATGCGCGCGCGCGGATGACCGACGTGGGGCGGCTGGCGGGGCTGCTCGATCGCGCGGCGGAGACGATGGTCCATGTCGACCTGCCCCGCGTCACCCCGCTGGCGGTGCCGGTGCTGACGCTGATCGGGCGCGAGCGGGTGTCGACCGACCGCGGCGACGACGCGCTGCTGGTCGAGGCGGAGGCGCTGGCGGCGGAGGCGATGCGGCTGGATTGATGAGAATAGGGGTAACCCCGGGCTCGTTCCGGGACCCGGGCTTGCGCGAGCGAGACGCTGGAGCCTCGGGCCGCGTCGCTTGGCGCACGCTGGACCCCGGAACAAGTCCGGGGTGACAGGGGGATTGGCGCCTGATCAGTTGCATCGGCGCTTGCGAACCGTCCGATTCGGGCGCATTCTCCCCCCATGCGTTGGCTGTTCGCCTTGCTCTTGCCCGCGGCGGCGTTCGCGCAGGATCCCGCGAGCGACGCCGCCGACCCGGCCGCCGCCGCCGAAGCCGCGGCGGACGAGATCGTCTTCGCCGACCGGATCAACCGGATGACGGTGCCGGTGTCGCTGGCGGGCGCAGGGCCGTTCCGCTTCGTCGTCGACACGGGCGCGGAGCGCACGGTCGTCAGCCATGAGCTCGCGCGCAAGCTGCGGCTGCCGGCGGGGCGCAACGTCCGGCTGACCGCGATGACGGGGACGAGCTCGGTCGGCACCGTGGTCGTGCCGTCGATCAGCGTCGGCGAGCCGCCTCGGCTCGGCTCCGAGACCAGGATCGAAGCGCCTGCGCTCAACGCGGTCGACATCGGCGCGCTCGGCATCCTGGGGCTGGACACGCTGCAGGGCCAGAAGGTGACGATCGATTTCGACCGGCAGACGCTGGCGGTGACGCCGTCGCGCAAGCGCCGCACGCCCGGGGCCAAGAGCGACGAGATCGTGGTGCAGGCGCGCAGCGTGTTCGGCCAACTGGTCGTCACCGACGCCAGCTATCGCGGCCAATCGGTGCGCGTGATCCTGGACACCGGATCGGTCGTCAGCATGGGCAATCACGCGCTGCGCCGGAAGCTGAACCGCACCGACCGCCGCCGCGATCAGCCGATCGAGCTGATCAGCGTGACCGGCGACACGCTGCAGGCGGGGTACACCCGGATGGGCAAGGTGTCGCTGGGCGGCATGGCGTTCGAGAACCTGCCGATCGCCTTCGCCGACGCCGCCCCGTTCGAGAAGTTCGGGCTGACCGAGCGGCCCGCGATCCTGCTGGGGATGGACGCGCTGCGGATGTTCCGCCGGGTCGACATCGATTTCGCCAATCGCGAGGTGCGGCTGCGGATGCCGCGCGATTCGAACCTGCCTCGGATGCGGCTTTACTGAGCCCGCCGCGGATGCGGCTTTACTGGCGTTGCGGTCGGGCTCCACGCTGTTACGCTGTCGCCATGAACGGGAGACGGCGATGCGGATGTGGATGACGGGATTGCTGCTGGCGGCGGCGCCGGGAGCAGCGGCGGCGCAGGCGCGGCCGGATCAGCAGGCGTTCTTCGGGCTCTACAAGGAGCTGGTCGAGACGGACACGACGCTGTCGGCGGGAAGCTGCACCCAGGCGTCCGCGCAGATCGCCGCCCGGATGAAGGCGGCGGGCTATGCCGACGCGGACCTCGTCGCCTTCTCGGTTCCCGAGCATCCGAAGGACGGCGGGCTCGTCGCGACGCTCAAGGGATCGGACGCCGGGCTGAAGCCGGTGCTGCTGCTCGCGCACCTCGACGTC
>SXHP01000322.1 GCA_005773165.1 Sphingomonadales bacterium
GAAAGCCGATGATCCCGCTCGCATGGCCGCACATCCGCTCGACCGCGAGGTGCGTCTTGCCGGTGGTGGTCGGCCCCGGGACAGCGGTGATCCCGCTCTTCGACGTCATGGCGGCAACATCGGCGGTCGGACGTCCCGGCGCAATGGCGCGCGGCGGCCTTCACGCGATCCGCCGCGCGCGCGCCACGGTTCGTCGCCGCGGCGCCCGCCAAACCATTCGGTTAATTTGACTTTAGCATGTCGCTTTCACAACCATCCGACCCACGCCGGGGGGTACGGCGACGTTTGACACTTGGATCGACGCAACGCCGTGTTCTTGCAGACCGATCAGGGACTGGAGCTTGCCGGCGGCGGAGCCCGCGGGTTCGGGCGTGCGCCCGTCGCATTCGCGCCGGTGCGGCCGTCCTTGGCCGACCGGCTGCACCGGACCGACTGGGTTCCCGATCTGGGCGCGGAGATCGGCTCGCGCGATTGGTGGCGCGGGCTCGGCACCTGCCTTGCGCTGTGCGCCGCCGCGGTCGCGCTGTCGCCGGCGGGGCTCGCGCCGGGCTGGCGCGCGATCCCCGGCGCGGTCGCGCCTCCGCAGGACGAGGCCGCCTGGGACCACAGCCGCGCGCAGGGGATCGCGCCGCTCGCCTGGGGCGCGGACACCGGCCACCGGATGGCGGCGAACGACCTTGTCGCGCCGCTCGCCGAAGCGCCCGAGCGCCCGCTGGTCGAGCTTTCCGCGACGCTGGGCGAAGGCGACGCCTTCGACCGCGCGCTGGTCCGCGCAGGCGTCGGGCGCAGCGACGCCAAAGCGGCGGCGGCTCTGGTCTCCGACGTCGTCCGTCTCGGCGACATCGCCGAGGGCACGCAGATCAAGCTGACGCTCGGCCGTCGCCCCAGCCGCAAGGTGGCGCGGCCGCTCGAATCGCTCAGCATGCGCGCACGCTTCGACATGGGCGTGACCTTGACCCGCGCGGGCGAGGGGCTGACGATGACCCGCCAGCCGATCGCGATCGACCGCACGCCGTGGCGGGTGCAGGGTCTGGCGGGCCGCAGCCTGTATCGATCGGCGCGCGCCGCGGGCGTCCCGGCCAAGGTCGTCGAAACCTATATCAAGGCGCTGGCGACGCGGCTGTCGGTCGGCCGCGACGTCGACGCCGCCGACACCTTCGATCTGGTGATCGAGCGCGAGCGCGCCGCCACCGGCGAGACGCGCACCGGCGCGCTGCTGTTCGCCGGGCTGGATCAGGCGCGCAAGCGCGTCCGCCTGGTGCGCTGGGGCGAGGGCGCCGCTGGCCGGACCGGGGAATGGTTCGATGCCGACGGCCAGGCCGAGCGGCGCGGCACGATGGGGCTACCGGTCGCGGGGCGCGTCACTTCCGCGTTCGGGATGCGGATGCATCCGCTGATGCGCTACCTCCGGATGCACAAGGGGATCGACATCGGCGCCCCCCACGGGGCCCCGATCCACGCCGCGATGGACGGCGTCGTCGCGTCGGCGGGGCGCAACGCAGGCTACGGCAATTTCGTCAAGCTCGCGCATGCGAGCGGTCTCGCCAGCGGCTATGGGCACATGAGCCGGATCGCGGTGCGATCGGGGGCGCGGGTGCGCGCGGGGCAAGTCATCGGCTATGTCGGCTCGACGGGCATGTCGACCGGGCCGCATCTCCATTGGGAGGTTTGGCGCAACGGCGCGTCGGTCAACCCGCGCTCGATCGCGTTTTCACGGATGCAGCAACTGTCGGGCGGCGCGCTGCGCGCGTTCAAGGCGAAGGTCGCCGGGCTGTTGGCGGTCAAGCCCGGGAACTGAGGCGGAGCGCCTCAGCGCTGCGCGTGGATGATGTGGGTTTCGACGAAGCGTCCCGCCTCAGCCGGCTGAAGCGCGACGACGCCGACCATGCCGAGCAGGAAGCCGCCGGCGAAGCGGCGGAAGAAGCTGGATTTGAACAGGCTGGTCATGGCTTGAACTCGTGTCCGGTCCGCGCCGCGCTGTGCGACGCCAGTGATGTCGGTGACGCAGATCGTTGCCGAACCGCGTCGCGACAATGCCGCTTTTAGAAACGCAGCGATGAACGTTTGGTGAGAGCGGCGTTCATCGGAGGTTGGCGCACGCCTCCGCGATGCGCGCGCACGCCTCGCGCAGCAGATCGTCGCTGGTCGCATAGCTGATCCGCATCGCGGGCGAGAGGCCGAAGGCCGCGCCCTGCACCGCCGCCACCTTGGCGTCGTCGAGCAGATAGCCGACGAACGCCTCGTCGTCGGCGATTATCCGCCCGTTCGGCGCGGTCTTGCCGATCAGCCCCGCGACCGACGGATAGACGTAGAACGCGCCTTCGGGCGTCGGGCAATGGACCCCGGGGATCGCGTTCAGCATCGACACGACCAGATCGCGGCGGATCTTGAACGCCGCGTTGCGCGCCTGAAGGAACGACTGGTCGCCGCTGAGCGCCGCCACCGCCGCCGCCTGCGCGATCGAGCAGGGGTTGGAGGTCGACTGCGACTGGAGCTTGCCCCTCGCCTTGATCAGCCACGGCGCGCCGCCCGCGAAGCCGATCCGCCAGCCGGTCATCGCATAAGCCTTGGAGCAGCCGTTGACCGTCAGCGTGCGCTCGTACAGCTCGGGGCACAC
>SXHP01000323.1 GCA_005773165.1 Sphingomonadales bacterium
AGGATGAAGTCGGTGCGGACCGCGCCCGCGACTTTCTCATTCTCAAGCGTCGCCGGGTCGGTTGCGGCGACGTCCTCCGCCACGACATGCTCGTGGCCCGCGACCGCCTCGATGACCTTTTCGGCGCCCTCGAAGCACAAATACGCCCCGCCGATCATCAGCAGCGGGGTCAGCGCCCAGGGCGCAAAGGCGGTGATCGCGAGGCATGCGGGGAGCAGGATCAGGAGCTTGTTGCGCAGCGATCCCTTCGCGATCTTGGCGATGATCGGGAGCTCGCGCGCGGGCGACAGCCCGACGACGTAGCGCGGGGTGACCGCGGTGTCGTCGATCACGACGCCGACCGCCTTCGACCCGGCCTTGCCCGCGGCGGCGCCGATGTCGTCGATCGAGGCGGCGGCGAGCTTGGCGATCCCCGCAACGTCGTCGAGCAGCGCGACCAATCCTGATGGCATGTATCACTCCCTTTGCCGGCATCCCTGCGCGAACGCGGGAGCGCGATCAACGGCTCCCGAGGCGAAAGGCCGAATACGTTGACACTGGTTTACACGTACGCGCCGGTGACAACGCGGCGACGTTGACACTGGTTTACACGTACGCGCCGGTGACAACGCGACGACGTTGACACTGGTTGACACGTGCGCTCGGCGGCGCCGCCACGACGTTGATACACGTTGACACGTGCGCATGGCGGTTCAGGTCGGTCGGGCGTATCGGCATGGCCGCGGACCAAGCAGGTTTGCGCCTTGTAGGACAGCCCTCAGGCGGCGGTGATCGCCTTGCCGATGTCGAGGCGTTCGCCGTCGGTGACGATCACCTTGTCGCCCCGCTTCGCGGCGTGGAACAGCTTTTTCGCGAATGCGACGGGCACGCCGACGCAGCCGTGAGTCATTTGGCCGGGCTCCATCCCCGGGCTGCCGTGGATGGAGATGCCGTCGTTGGTGAGCCGCATCATGTACGGCATCGGCGAGCCGTAGAGATTGGAGACGTGATCGGCGCTCTTCTGCGTGATGGGAAATACGCCCAGCGGCGTCGGCTTGTCGTCGCCGCCATAGAGGATCGCCGCTGCGCCGATCTCGTATCCGCCCCGGAAGATCGAAAGGACCTTGGCCTGAAGGTCGACGGTAATGACGACGGGGCCGTCGGGAACTCCCGTCTCGTCCCAATGAAAGTCGCCGATCTTCATCACCCCCGGGATGTCCAGCACACGCCGAACGATATAGGGGTCGGAGGAGGGCGCGGGCGAGGCGACCGGCCGCTTGGCGGGCAGGGAGGACGGGGCCGGAACCGCGCGCACGATCCTGGTCCGGGCAGGCGTCGCGGCGTCGCGGTGCGCGGCGATCGCCACCACCCCCGCCAGCGCGCCCGGCAGAAGCAGCCCGAGGCCGGCAAGGATCATCTTGGGGCGAGCCATTAACCGCGACGATGCCCGCCCCCCGAGACGCGCGCCAGTGGCGAAAATGGCACGTTCCGCGGCGGGACGGGCGGCGGCCGCGTTAACCCTTGTCCGCAGTCACGGGGCTGTATTGCCCAGCGCGCCGGGAGCGACGCTGTTCGCGTCGAGCATCGCCGCGGCCTCGTTCAACTGACGCGCCTCGTCGGCGGTGACCCCGCCTGGCGACTCGCTTTCGGTCGAGCAGGCGGCGAGGAGCGCCGTCAGCGCCAGAACCGCGGCGATGACAGCGCTCCGAGCCATGTCAGTCGCGGATCGCCGCGCCGGTGTTCTCCAGCGCCTCGCCCGTCTCGTCGGCGGCGCGGTCCGCGCCGTTGTCGATCGCGGCGCCGGTACGCTCGGCGCCCGCCTCCAACCGATCGCCTGCATTGTCCATCGCAGCGCCCGCGGAGTCGAGCGCGCGGTCGCTGGCGGCCTCGACGTCGCTGACCGCATTGCCGGTGGTCGCAGCCGCATCGGCGGCGATCGCATTGCCCGCCTCGGCGGTTTCTTCACGGGTGTTGGGCGAGCAGGCGGCGAGCGCGAGCGCGGCGACTCCGACGGCGGGGAGGAGGAACTTCATCGGTGATAACTCCATGCAGTGAACCGGCGTCGGAACGCCCGCGCGCGCGATCGGGTCCAAGTTCGGGATCGCCCTGCGCGATTGACGTCATATAAAGATATCTTTATATCTAATCGCCATGACGCTTCCGCTCGACATCTTTCGCGCCCTTGCCGACGGGACGCGGCTGCGCATCCTGCAGCTGCTGCGCTCGATGGAGCTGTCGGTCGGCGAGCTGGCGCAGGTGCTGGGGCAGAGCCAGCCGCGGGTGTCGCGCCATGTCAAGATTCTGTGCGACGCGGAGCTGGCGGTCCGCCGCAAGGAAGGAAGCTGGGTGTTCGTCGCGCTCGGGGCGGCGCGCGCGGTCGCGCCGGTGGCGGCGGCGCTCGACGCGTGGAACGCCGACGAGCCCGATCATTGGGCGGTCGCCGACGCGGCGCGGCTGGCGGCGGTGCGCGCGGACCGTTCGGCGAGCGCGGCTGCGTGGTTCGAAGCGCATGCGGGGGAGTGGGACGCGATCCGCGCGCTGCATGTGGCGGACAGCGCGGTCGAGATCGCGATGGCCGCGATGCTCGGCGACGAGGCCGTCGGCACGCTGATCGACATCGGCACCGGGACGGGCCGCATGCTCGAGCTGTTCGCCGGGCGCGCCGATGCGGCGCTGGGCATCGACCGCAGCTCGGAAATGCTGCGGCTGGCGCGCGCGAAACTCTCCGAGCGCGGGGTGGCGAACGCCGAGCTGCGTCAGGCGGACCTGTACGCGCTGCCGATGCGCGACGGGGCGGCCGACGTCGCGATCGTCCACCACGTGCTCCACTTCGCGCAACAGCCCGGCGCGGCGATCGCGGAGGCGGCGCGGGTGCTGGGCCCGGGCGGGCGGCTGTTGATCGCCGACTTCGCCGCGCACGATCGCGAGGAGCTGCGGACACGCGACGGGCATACCCGATTGGGCTTCGACGATGCGCAGATGGACGTGTGGTTCGCGAACGCCGGACTGGGCGCGCCCCGGATCGAGACGCTCGAGGGCGGTACGCTTACCGTGAAATTGTGGTTGGGGCGCAAGTCAGGTGAGCGTCTGCGCGCGGTGGAGGCAGCATGACGATTTCGGTTCCGCAGCTCGAAGAGGCGCGGCGCGCGCTGGATGGGCCGCTCTACGCCGACGTCGCGGGGGACATGGACATCTCCTTCGAATTCTTCCCGCCCAAGAGCGAGAAGATGGAGGAGCAGCTCTGGAACGCGGTGCGCGCGCTGGAGCCGCTGGGCCCGCGCTTCGTCTCCGTGACCTATGGCGCGGGCGGATCGACCCGCGAGCGCACCCACGCGACGGTGGCGCGCATCCAGCGTGAGACCTCGCTGGCGGCGGCCGCGCATCTGACCTGCGTCGAGGCGACCCGCGAGGAGATCGACCAGGTCGCGCGCGAATATTGGGCGGCGGGCGTGCGGCACATTGTGGCGTTGCGCGGCGATCCGCCGACGCAGGGCGCGAAGTACGCGACCCATCCGGGCGGGTACGAGAACGCCGCGGCGCTGGTCGCGGGGCTGAAGCGGCTGCATCCGTTCGAAGTTTCGGTCGCGGCCTATCCGGAATGTCACCCGGATTCCGCGGACGACACCGCCGACCTCGACAATCTGCGCGCCAAGCTCGACGCGGGCGCGACGCGGGCGATCACCCAGTTCTTTCACGAGCCCGAGACGTTTTTCCGCTACCGCGACCGGGTGGCCGCGGCGGGGATCGACGCGGAGATCGTGCCGGGGATCATGCCGGTGACCAATTTCGCCAGCGTCGTGCGGATGAGCGCGATGTGCGGGACCGCGGTGCCGGAGTGGATGGCGCGGCTGTTCGAGGGGCTGGAAGAGCGGCCGGAGTCGCGGCAACTGGTCGCCGCGACGTTGGCGGCCGAGCTGTGCCGCAAGCTGTATGCGGGCGGCGTCAGGCAGTTCCACTTCTATACGCTCAACCGTGCGGAGCTGGCCTATGCGATCTGCCATCTGCTCGGCGCGCGGGCGAAGCCGGTGACGCAGGAGGCGGCGGCTTGAGTCACTCACGTCACCCCAGCGAAGGCTGGGATCTCTCGCGGCATGCGCACGCTCTTATCACTGGGAGACCCCAGCTTGCGCTGGGGTGACGGACTTATGGGAACACGCGAACAATTCCTCGCCGAAGCGGTCAAGCGCATCCTGATCACCGACGGCGCGTTTGGGACCGAGATCCAGAACTGGAGGCTGTCGGAGGCCGATTACGCGGGCTCGCTGGGGCTGACCCACGACCAGAAGGGCAACAACGACATTCTGGCGCTGACCAAGCCGGAGGTGCCGGAGGCGATCCACCGCGCCTATTTCGCGGCGGGGGCGGATATCGCGGAGACCAACACCTTCTCGGCCAACGTCATCAGCCAGGCCGATTACGGCACCGAGCATCTGGTGCGCGACATCAACGTAGAGAGCGCGAAGCTGGCGCGGCGGGTGGCGGACGAGTTTCAGGAGAAGGACGGGCGTCCTCGCTTCGTCGCGGGGGCGATCGGGCCGACCAACAAGACGCTGTCGCTTAGCCCCGACGTCAACGATCCGGGCTATCGCGAAATCGACTTCGATTACCTCAAGACCGTGTACCGCGAGCAGGTCGATGCGCTGGTTGAGGGCGGGGTGGACTTCATCCTTATCGAGACGGTGTTCGATACGCTGAACGCCAAGGCCGGGGTGATGGCGGCGCTGGAGGCGGGATGGGACCTCGGCCGCGACCTGCCGATCATGCTCTCGATGACGCTGACCGATCTCAGCGGACGCAACCTGTCGGGGCATACGGTGGAGGCGTTCTGGCATACGGTCCGGCATGCGAAGCCGCTGACGATCGGGCTCAACTGCTCGTTTGGAGCGGAGCAGCTGCGGCCGCACGTCAAGACCTTGTCCGAGCTGTGCGATGCGCTGATCATGGTCTACCCCAATGCGGGGTTGCCCAACGAGCTCGGCGAGTATGACGAGCAGCCGGAGACCACCGCGGGGCTGGTCGGCGAGTGGGCTGACGGAGGGCAGGTCAACGTGCTTGGCGGGTGCTGCGGGTCGACGCCGGAGCATATCGCGGTGATGGCGGAGCGGGTGCGGGGTGTGGCGCCGCGGAAGGTGCCGGTTCCCGCGGTGCGGACGCGGTTGGCGGGGCTGGAGCCGTTCACGATGGCGGCATGAACATAAGAGAATTGTCTCGTCTGCTTGCTGATGCGAAAGCGAAGCGGCAAATGATCGAGAACGAGGACGGCATCACCTTTCTCGTCACCATTCCATTTGAGCGTTGGGAGATTGAGTTGCGAGGCGGTCGCGTGATTCGCGTCGAACGCTTCATCTCCACGCGCGACAAGCTCAGTCCCATGCATATCCACGATATGCTCGATCGCATCGGCTACAGCTCAGAATGACCCAATCCTCCACCAACTTCGTCAACATCTGCGAGCGCTCCCACGTCACCTGCTCGTCGGCGTTCAAGAAGCTGATCATTGCGGGCGACTATGCGCGCGCCGTGGAGGTCGCGCGACAGCAGGTGGAGAACGGCGCGCAGGTCGTGGACGTCAACATGGACG
>SXHP01000324.1 GCA_005773165.1 Sphingomonadales bacterium
GCCGCGGCGCGGTGGTCGGCGATGCGCTCGCCAATCTGCTCGCCTTCGCCGGCCACCAGGTGATCCGCGAATATTATGTCAATGACGCGGGCGGGCAGGTGGACGTTCTCGCCCGCTCCGCTCACCTGCGCTATCGCGAGGCGTTGGGAGCCGCAGTCACGATCCCCAAAGGACTTTATCCCGGCGAGTATCTTATCTCGGTTGGTCAGGACCTTGCGGCCGAATTTGCCGACCGGTTCGAAAGCGCGCCGGAAAGTGAATGGCTCGAAACCTTCCGCACACGTGCGGTCGCGGCCATGATGGCGATGATCCGTGACGATCTCGCGCTGCTCGGCATTCATCACGACGTGTTCGCGTCGGAAGCCGAACTTCAGGCCGCCGGCAAGCCGGAGGCTGCCGAGGCCGAGTTGCGCGCGCGCGGACTGGTGTACGACGGGGTGCTCGAAGCGCCCAAGGGTGAGACGCCTGAAGACTGGGAACCGGTCGAGCTGCCGCTGTTCCGCTCGACGGCGTTCGGCGACGATCAGGATCGTCCGATCAAGAAGTCCAACGGTCAATGGACCTATTTCGGCGCCGACCTGGCCTACCATTATCAGAAAGCGCAATCGGCCGACGCGCTGATCGACATCTGGGGAGCGGACCACGCAGGCACGGTCAAGCGGATCGTCGCGGCGGTTGCGGCGCTGACGGGGGGCGAGACCCGCTTCGACGTCAAGCTGGTCCAGATGGTGCGGCTCCTACGGGCGGGCGAGCCCGTCAAAATGTCCAAGCGTTCCGGCAACTTCGTGACGCTTGCTGAGGTAGTGCAGGAGGTCGGCAAGGATGTCGTCCGCTTCACCATGCTGACGCGGCGCGCCGACGCGCAGATGGATTTCGACTTCGCCAAGGTGGTCGAGGCGTCAAAGGACAATCCCGTCTTCTATGTCCAATACGCCCATGCGCGCATAGCCTCGCTGCACCGGCGCGCGGCGGAGGCAGGAATCGGCGGCGGATCGGCCGATCTGTCCCGGCTCGGGACGGAGGATCTTGCGCTGGTCAAGCTGGCCGCGCAGTTCCCGCGGGTGGTCGAGACCGCCGCGACCGCGCGTGAGCCGCATCGTATCGCGTTCTACCTCTATGACTTGGCGGCTGCTTTTCACGCGTTGTGGAATGTCGGCAACGATGCACCCGATCGCCGGTTCCTGGTGATCGACGATCCGGAAGCGACACGCGCGCGTCTTTTCTTGGCGTCGGCGATCGGGCAGATTATCCGGAACGGCCTCTCCATCATGGGCGTCGAGGCGGTGTCGGAGATGCATTGATGGCCGATCAGATGGACCTGCGTGAGGAGGATCGGCTTCCTTGGCTGGAAACGGTCGAGCCGGACGAGAAGGAGAGCGTCGGCGCAGGCCGCGTGATCGCGCTGGTTCTGCTGGGCCTCGCGGTGCTCGCGGCTCTGATCTACGCCATCTATCGTTTGCAGAACGCCGGACCCGCCGGCGACGGGCAACTGATCGCGGCGCAGGAAGGCGACTACAAGGTTCGGCCGAACGATCCCGGCGGACTCAAGGTGGAAGGTGAGGGCGAGGCCGCGATCGCGACCAGCGCAGGCAAGGCGAACAACGGCGCCATCGACTTGAAGGCCGTGCCCGAGCGTCCGATCGCTGCGCCGCGGGTGGTCGCCACGCCGACGCCGCGCGGCCAGGGCGGACGCAACGCGGTGGCGCAGGTCCCGCCGTCGGGCGGCAAGCTCGTCGCAGCGTCCCCGGTCAGCGTCAAGCGTGCAGCCGCCGGACCGCAGGGCGGCAGCGGTTCGCTTGTTCAACTGGGCGCCTTTCCGAGCGAGGCGGCGGCAAACACCGCCTGGGACGGCTTCGCCAAGCGCTTCGCCTATCTCGCGCCCTTGGGCAAGTCGGTCCAGCCGGTCGCGAAAAGCGGGCAGACGCTCTATCGCCTTCGAGTCAACGCCGGGTCGGCGAACGCTGCGGCCGATATCTGCGGACGGTTGCGCGTGGCGGGCGAGGCGTGCTTCGTAGCCAGCTGAGCTCGCCTGTATATGCGCGGCTCCTCTCCGGGGTGACGAAGGATCGCCGTCGCGCTAATCCACGGCGATGAAGCCCGTCATTTTCGGCCTGTCCGGGCCCGTCCTCACCCTTGAAGAACGCGCCTTCTTTGCGGATGCAGAGCCCGCAGGCTACATTCTGTTCAGGCGCAACGTCGTCGACCGTATGCAGCTGAGCGCGCTGACAGCCTCTCTTCGCGATCTTGCCGGCCGAGACGCCCTTCCGATCCTGATCGACCAGGAGGGCGGCCGCGTCGCGCGCATGAGCCCGCCCGAATGGCCAGCCTTTCCCGCGGGCCCGGCGTTCGATGCGCTCTATGACGTCGCTCCGATCTCCGCGATCGAGGCGGCGCGCGCTAACGGGCACGCTCTGGGGCTCATGCTGAACGAGGTCGGCATCAGCGTGAATTGCGCCCCGATCATGGACGTCGCGCAAGCGGACGCGACCGACGCGATCGCCTCTCGCGCCTACGGCCGCGAGCCGATGCGTGTCGCGGCGATGGGACGCGCGACGCTGGAGGGGCTCGCTGCAGGAGGCGTGGTCGGCGTCGTGAAGCATATGCCCGGCCATGGCCGAGCATTAGTCGACAGTCACCATCTGCTTCCGACTGTCGACGCGGATGAGGCCGAACTGCAGGTCGACCTCGAACCGTTTCGCGCACTCGCTTCCGCGCCGATGGGCATGACCTCGCACATCGTGTTCAAGGCATGGGACGCCGAACGTCCCGCCACGCTGTCGCCGACGATCATCGGGGAGGTGATCCGCGGCCGGATCGGCTTTGACGGGCTTCTGATGACCGACGATATCGACATGAAGGCGCTGTCCGGTTCGGCCGACGACAAGGCTGCAGGAGCGATCGCCGCGGGTTGCGACCTCGTTCTCGATTGCTGGGCGCGGATGAACGAGATGGTGGCTATCGCCGATCGGCTCGGGCCCATGGCCGAGCGATCGCGCGAACGCCTCGACGCGGCCATGGCGAGCGTCGGCGCGCCGGAGGGCGACCTTGCGGAGTTGGTCGCCAAGCGCGACGCGCTGCTCGCGCTGGCGTAGGTGGACGAGGCGCTCGCCCTCGAGCTGGACGGATGGGAAGGGCCGCTCGACCTCCTTCTCTCGCTCGCCCGGTCGCAGAAGGTCGATCTGCGCCGAATCTCCATACTCCAGCTCGTCGAGCAGTACCTGGCGGTGATCGATCGAGCGCGGGCGTTGAAGCTGGAGGTCGCGGCCGATTGGCTCGTCATGGCGGCTTGGCTCGCCTTTCTGAAGTCGGCCTTGCTTCTGCCGCGCGAGCCGCATGCGGAACCTGACCCCGAGCAGATGGCGCTTCGCCTGCAGCTCAGGCTGGAGCGCCTCGCTGCGATGCGCGACGCGGGAGCGCGGTTGATGGCGCGGGACCGGATCGGCCGCGACGTCTTCCCCCGCGCCGATCCGGAGGGTCTGCACACGGTTCGCAAGGCGCTTTGGCAGGTAAGCTATTTCGAACTGATCGAAGCGTACGGGCGGATCACCGCGCGTACACGGCCCGTGCTCCATGTCGTGGCCGATCGTCGCGTGATGACGTTGGAAGATGCGATGGCGCGTCTCTCCGCGGTGATCGGCAGGGCGGTCGCCTGGTCCCAGATCGAGGCCTTTCTGCCGAAGGCCGACGAGGAGCTTCGCCGCTCGGCGCTCGCCTCGACCTTCCTTGCGGCGCTCGAACTGGCTCGGCAGGGCAGGGTGGAACTGCGCCAGGAGGAGGCGTTCGCCCCGCTATACCTGCGCGTCGCTCCCGCCGAGCGAAGCGCGTGACCCCGCCCGACGACCTCGTCCGTGCGGTCGAAGCGGTGCTGTTTGCCGCGGCCGAGCCGCTCACCGCGGATGCGATCGCCGCGCACGTCGGCGCGGGCGACGTGCGCGCCGCGCTCTCCCGGTTGGCGCAGGATTATGCGGGACGCGGCGTCTCGGTGGTGCGCCGCGGCGAGCGCTGGCACATGCAGACCGCCGCGGATCTCGCCCACCTGCTCCGCCGCGACCGCGAGGAGCCTCGCCGCCTCAGCCGCGCCGGTGTCGAGACGCTCGCGATCATCGCCTATCACGAGCCGGTCAGCCGCGCCGAGATCGAGGCGGTGCGCGGTGTTCAGATCTCCAAGGGTACGCTGGACGTGCTGATGGAGGCGGGATGGGTGCGCCCCGCTGGCCGTCGCGAAGCGCCTGGACGGCCGCTCACCTACGCCACGACTCCAGCTTTCCTGGCGCATTTCGGCCTTGCGTCGCGTCGCGATCTGCCGGGAATCGATGACCTCCGCGCCGCCGGGCTCCTCGATCCGGTTGATAGCGCGCTGCCCGATACAGGTGTGGAAAAGGACAGCGAGGACGCCTAGATAGGTGCCAGTATCCGGGAGAAGAATCATGGGCGGTTTCAGCCCCATCCACCTGCTCGTCCTTGCGGTCGTCGCGATCCTCCTGCTCGGCGGCGGTCGTTTCTCCAGCCTGATGGGGGACGTCGCCAAGGGCGTGAAAAATTTCAAGAAGGGCATGGCCGAGGACGATGGCGCTTCATCGGCGCGGATCGAGGCCAAGAAGGCGGCTGAGCCGGCGTTTGATCGTGAGGGCGAGCGGCTCCGCGACGCCGAGCGCACGCGCGACGATCGCTGACCTTTCCTCGATCCGGCGTTTTTGAATGTTCGACATCGCGCTGCCCGAGCTGCTGTTGGTCGCCTTCGTCGCGCTGGTGGTGATCGGGCCGAAGGACTTGCCCAAGGCGATGCGTGTCGTCGGTTATTGGGTCGGGCGCGCGCGTGGCGTGGCGCGCCAGTTCCGGTCGGGGTTCGACTCCATGGTGCGCGAGGCGGAGCTCGAGGAGATGGAGAAGCGCTGGGCGGAGGAGAATGCGCGGATCATGCGTGAGCACCCCGCCGTCACCGATGTCGCAGAGGAACCCGGGGAGGCGGTGTCGGAGCCCGTCATGGTCGAAAAGCCCGAAGTGCTGCCTGCGCCGCAGGATCGTCCGGTGGCCCGCACCGGCGAGGCGGCGTCGTGAGCGTCGCGGACACGGGCGACGAGATCGACGCCAGCCGCGCGCCCCTGCTCGATCACCTGATCGAGCTGCGTCGACGCTTGCTTTACTGCATCGCCGCGATCGTGGTCGCGTTCGGCGTCAGCTATTACTTCGCCGAGGATATCTTCGCGGTGCTTGTTCAGCCCTTGCTGTCGGCAGGGCAGAAGACCGTGATCTACACCCAGATCTTCGAGGCGTTCTTCGTTCAGGTGAAGGTCGCCTTTTTCGCCGCGATGATGGTCTCGTTTCCGGTGATCGCCAACCAGCTGTGGCAGTTCGTCGCACCCGGTCTCTATCGCAAGGAGCGCCGCGCGCTGCTGCCTTTCCTGTTCGCGACGCCGGTGCTGTTCGCGATGGGGGCGTCGATGGCCTATTTCATCGCGATCCCCATGGCGCTCCATTTCCTGCTCGGCTTTCAGGGGAACGTCGGCGGCGTGCAGCAGGAGGCGCTCCCCGCGATCGGGAACTACCTCTCGTTCATCATGCAGTTCCTGTTCGGCTTCGGCATTTCGTTCCTGCTGCCGGTGCTGCTGATGTTGCTGGAGCGCGCGGGGATCATCACGCGAAAGGGGCTGATCGGCGCACGTCGCTACGCGATCGTCGGTGCGACCGCGATTGCGGCGGTGCTGACGCCGCCTGACCTGATGAGCCAGGTGCTGCTCGCGGTGCCGCTGTGCCTGCTCTACGAGGTCGCGATCATCGGCATCTGGTTCACGGAACGTCGCCGAGCGCGCGAGCCGGACGGCGAAGAGGTCACGTCCGCCTGACGGAAGGAGCAGGCGCCGCGCAAGACGCACACCGCCTGCTCCATCGATGCAATCGGGTTCGGCTTACTTCGCGTCGTCCGCGGTCTTCGCCACCGTATTGCCTGCGGAACTGACGTCCCGTCCGACGCCCTCGACCGTATTGCAGGCGCTGACCAACAGCGCGCCTGCGACGACCGCGATACCGAACAACTTGCGCATGAAATCCTCCTCGGCGGCTGGAATGCCGTTTGCGCAATGCGCAGGGCGTCCGGTTCGTTCCGGCGCGAACACGATGGGGAGGACTGGAAAACGATTAAGGCCCGAAGACGTCACCGGGGGGGGGAGGGGTGAGCGCCTTCGGGCCTATGTCAGGGATAGCGAGAGCGGGGGGGCATAAGGTCGCTATCCGAAGATCAAAACGACGCATGACGAACGGGGTTCCGCGACATGCAAAACTTTTTTCGCGATTGTCGCCTCAGTCGCGTCCGATCACCGCGATAGCGATCTCATATGCCCCGACCAGGGGATCATGATGGAGCGGCGAGCGCAGCTGACGGGCGAGACCCTCCATCACCCGGCCGTAGCGCGAACGGGACAGCGCCTGCAGCCGCTCAGAGTCGATCAGCGCGCGGGACACGACGCGGAGCGCCGCCCGGTCCTGACGATCGATCGCCTTCAACGATACCCGCAGCTGCGCGGCGGGATCGCAGCCGGTGGCGAGTTCGATCGTCTCCGTGATCAGAAACGCGACCGCAACCGCGACGTCCTGCGTCACCAGGAGAGGGTCGATGTCGAGGGTGATGCCCATCCCGTGCGACTCGGGGGCGGCGGTCGCGCGGATGTTGGCGGCGAGTTCGCCCAGCACGGGCTTGAGGTTCAGTCCGCGATTGTCCTCCATCTCCGCGAAATGGTTGCGGTGAACGACTGCGAGCGCGTCGACTCGCCGCTGGATCGAGGCATAAGCGGCGGCCGCATCCGGGCTCGGCGCACCGCGCGCGTGAAAGTTTATGAGGCTGGAGATCACCTGGAGGTTGTTCTTGACCCGGTGGTGGACCTCGCGGGTAAGCTTGGTCTGTCGCACCAACCCCTCGGCCAGCCCCGCCTCGTGGAGCGCGACGGTTCGACTGATCGCGCGGAACGTCTCGCCAAGCTCGCGGATCTCCTGCGCGGGGAGCGTGCCGAGCGCGCTGGGTTCGATCAGTTCGCCCGGCATGAACGACGCCACGCTGGACCGCAGGCGGCGCAGCGGGCGGATCAGCAGACGATCCACCACGAACCAGCCGATCCCCGCCGCCGCGGCCCACATCAGCAGCGGCAGCAGCAGCGCGATCACCAGCGACGAGGTGATCGGAGCCGCGGGCATTGTCGCGGCGAGCTGAAGGCCGGCGATCCCCAGGTCGATCCGCATCGTCTCGATCCGGTAGGACGAGTCGTCGTCGTCGATCGTCGCGAGCTTCAGCTGGTCTTCGCCGCGGAGCAGGGTGCTGCTCAGCGCGGCGTTGCGTGCGCTAGGCGCCCCGACCAGCGCAAGGAAGCTCCGCGGAAAATAGGCGCGCGCGGTGATATTCCGACGCGGCTCGGTCACCGAAAGCACCAGCGCACGGTCCGGAATGACGACGGCGTCGATCGGCATCCCGGACCGTGGCGCGGGCAGGCTGAGCGGCAGCAGGTCGCCGCAGAGCAGGCGGCCGCTGCTGTCGGTAATCGCGAAGCGAGTGCCGGCGCTTGCGGCGCCGTTGGCCGCCTGTTGCGCGAACACGCCCTCCGCCCGCGCGCAGCCCGGCGCGTTGGCGGGGTCCGCCGCCAGCGCGGAAGCAGCGGTGCGCAAGGCTGTCATGTCGCCGATCAGTTCGATCGCGATCGCGCGTGCGCTTTCGCTGGCCGACAACCGCAGTCGGGCGCGCGTCTCCACGTCGGCGACCCGCGTCGTGTTCAGCGTCGCGACGATCGCGATCAGCGCAAGCGGCAGCAGCGCGGCGCTCAGGATCAGGAACAGCTTGGCGCCGGTGGTCAGCCGCGCAAGCCCGCTTCCCGCTCCGATCGCGGCGACCGATTTATCGAGAGGGTGGGCGGCGAGGGACTCGGAAGGCGACGTGGTGGCCATCCGGCCGCCCCTATCCGAGCTTCCCGAGCAGGTCGAGGAGGTCGTCAGGCACAGGCTCCTCGACGGTGCGCTGGTAGACGGACCGCAGCGCCGTTCCCATGTCGCGGTCCTTGCCCTGCACCCTGGCAGGGCGCGGCGCGTCGCCTCGGTTCGCAGATTTGGATCGCTCGTCTGCCGCCTTACCGGTGGTGGCGGTCTTCGTATCCTGAGCCAACCTGAACTAATCCCCCTGCACCGCCCCCAAATCGCGGGCTTCACGCCTACACGGTCGCATGGCCGCGTCCGAGCGCGCACATACGTCGATCGCGTTGGAAACAAAACTGCCGCTCGATGGTTCCCGTCTGGCAACGGAATTTTGTTGCATCGTTTGGGGGGTGGGCATTCCACCGATCGACGGTCTAATGACCTGCTTCGTTCATGCAGAACGGGCAGAGGAAAACAGGGAGCTACGCATACCCATGTCGCTTGGACAGCAACTCGCACCGCATCTTCCCTTTCTGCGGCGCTATGGCCGGGCGCTGACCGGCAGCCAGAGCCATGGCGACAAGTATGTCCGTGCGACGCTGGAGGCGATCGTCGCGGCGCCGGAGGAGTTCCCGTCGAACGTCGATCCGCGGCTCGGACTGTACCGCATGTTCCAGGGCATCTGGAATTCGACCAATTACGATGAGCAGCCCGGCGACGGCGCCGACAACGGCGGCGACATCGACGATGAAGCGGTGGCGCGTGCGCGATTGTCGCGGATGACTCCCCTGTCGCGTCAGGCCTTGCTGCTCACCGCGATGGAGGGCTTCACGCCCGAGGACGCGGCCTATCTGATCGAGGTCGATACGGGAGAGGTCGAGAGCCTGGTCGCCGAGGCGCTCGCCGAGATCGAGAAGCAGACCCGCGCCCGCGTGCTCATCATCGAAGACGAGCCGATCATCGCGATGGACATCGAGACGATCGTTCGCGACCTCGGGCACGACGTCACCGGCGTCGCGGTGACCCGCGACGAAGCGGTCGGGCTTGCGATGGAGGACCGTCCCGGCCTCGTCCTCGCCGACATCCAGCTCGCAGACGACAGTTCGGGGATCGACGCGGTCAAGGATATCCTCGCCAAATTCGAGGTGCCGGTCATCTTCATCACTGCGTTCCCCGAGCGGTTGCTCACCGGCGAGCGCCCGGAACCGACCTTCCTGATCACCAAGCCATTTCAGCGATCGACGGTGAAGGCTGCGATCAGCCAGGCGCTGTTCTTCAACCAGGCGACCGTGCCGAACTGACGGAAAACAGTTACGGACCCAAAACGGTTTTCGAAGGTTTAGAGCGGCATGGCAGACGAACAGATCGATATCGAGGCGACCGACGCACGAGCGGGCAAGCCGCTGGGCGTGATGCGCTATGTCATGGGGATCTCCATGGCTTTGGTCATCATCATCTTCGCGGTGATGGTTTTTCGCTGATCCGACCGCACGGGCGCGCGCTGGTAATCCCCGGCGCGCCCCTTATGTTGCTCGTTCGCGAAGCGTTCGCGGGGGACCGAACGGAATTGCATGACTGATCTTGCCACGCGTTACGACAGCGACGACGAGGAGGAGGGCGCAACGCCCGAACCCGTCGAGCACGTCCCCCTCTCCGACGCCGACTTCAAGGCGCAGCTCGCCCAGGTCATTCCGCACCTTCGCGCGTTCGGACGATCACTGTCCGGCAGCCGCGATCTCGCGGATGATCTGGTGCAGGAGACGCTGCTCAAGGCTTGGGGCGCTCGTCTGCGCTTCCAGGCGGGCACCAACATGCGCGCATGGACCTTCATCATCCTGCGCAACCTCTATCTTTCCCAGATGCGTCGCGCACGGTTCAAGGGCGAGTGGGACGATCTGGTCGCAGACCGTATCCTCGCCGCACCCGCGAGCCAGGATCGCCATGTCGAACTCGGCGACATGCAGCGCGCATTGCTCCACCTGCCGCAGCCGCAGCGCGAGGCGCTGATCCTGGTCGGCGCGGGTGGCTTCGCCTATGAGGAAGCGGCTGAAATATGCCAGGTCGCTGTCGGAACGATCAAAAGCCGCGTCGCGCGGGGTCGCGTCGCGCTGGAGCAGATCCTGAACAATGGTGCGCTACCCTCGCGGCGCGAGCACGACACCGATGTGTCGAAGACCGCCTTGGAAACGATCATGGACGAGGTCGAGGGGCTCAGCCGCGGGCACTGAAGTCTGAGCGGAAGAGCATCAGTGACCGCGCAACGGCCTGTCAAGCGTGCGCAACAGGCGCAGCATGTCGTCGGGCAGATGCGGCTGCTCGCCGTAGAGTCCACGGAGCGCAGCGCCGAGCGCATCACCCGGCGCCGGTCGGCGAACGACACCATGCTCGTCGGTGCGCGTGATCGAGGTTTGGAACCCTATCATGCGTCAAGAACGGCCATGTGACGGTTTCGTTTCGTCGTATTCGCAATATGTTGCATGATGACAGCCATGTCAGGTGTTCCCGCCGCTGTTGCCGCGTCAGACCCGCGCATCGCCGCCGCGGTGGCGCGCGCCCGGACCAATGCGCCGTTCCTGGCGATGCTCCTCGAACGGGAGACTGCGATCGCCGCGAGGCTGGAGGCCGGGTTCCTCGATGCATCGCCTCCCTTGGACGCCGGAGTGCCGGTCGGGCGGCGCTTGCGTCTGGAGCGGCGCGCGCTTGCCCTGAATATCGCGATAGGCGACCTCGCGGGGGTGCTGGATCTGACCGCGGTCACCGGGGCGCTCACCGACTTTGCGGACCGCGCACTCGACACCGCCATCGCAGCGGCGATCGAGGAGCGCACCCCCGGTGAACGCCCTCGCGGCTTCGCCGCGATCGCGCTAGGCAAGCAGGGGAGCAGCGAACTCAATTACTCCTCCGATATCGACCCGATCTTCCTGTTCGACCCCGCGACGCTGCCCCGGCGCGCGCGCGAGGAGCCGGAGGAGGCGGCGGTCCGTGTCGGACGTCGCGTGGTCGATCTGCTCCAGTCGCGCGACGGCGACGGCTATGTCCTTCGCGTCGACCTGCGGCTGCGGCCTTCGCCGGAGATCACGCCGATCGCCCTGCCCGTGGATGCGGCGATCAGCTATTACGAGAGCCAGGCGCTTCCTTGGGAGCGTGCCGCCTTTATCCGTGCGCGCGCCGCAGCCGGGGATCGCATGCTCGGCCAAGCGTTCCTCGATACGATTCGGCCGTTCGTCTGGCGCCGCACGCTTGATTTCGGAACGATCCGCGAGATCCGAGAAATCTCCCGACGTATTCGCGACCATCATGCGCAGGGCCAAGCCTTCGGTCCGGGCTACGACTTGAAACGAGGTCGGGGCGGCATCCGCGAGGTCGAGTTCTTCGCGCAGATTCACCAGCTGATCCACGGCGGTCGTGATCCCGCGCTGCGCGCGCCCGCGACCCGCGACGCTTTGGCCGCTCTCGCGGGGGCCGGTCGGATCGACGGCGAGGCGGCGGAGCGGCTCAGCGCGGCGTACGCGTGGCTGCGCACGATCGAGCACCGTGTCCAGATGATCGACGATCGCCAGACACACGCCCTTCCGAACGCTGAGGCGCTGGACCGGGTCGCTCGGCTGCACGGTCTTGATGACGGCCGCGGCCTTCTCGCGCTGCTTCGCCCGCACGTCGATCATGTCGCACGGACCTACGACGCCCTTGACGATGGCGCGGGGCCTGCGCCCTCCCACGACGCGGCGACGTTTAAGTCGTTCGGCGACGTCGCCTTCGCGGCCGAAAGGATCGCCGCATGGCGCGGAGGCGGCTATCCGGCGCTGCGCAGCACGGTGGCGCGTGATGCGCTGGAGGCGGTGCTGCCGATCCTGATTCCTGCGCTCGCCGCGTCGGCGGACCCGCGCGCGGCGCTGATCCGCCTCGACGCGCTGCTCGAACGGCTGCCGAGCGCGCTCAACGTCCTGCGCCTGCTTGAAGCAAGGCCCGCGCTCGCCACCCTGCTGGCCCAAATCCTCAGCCACGCGGCCCCTCTCGCCGACGCGCTCTCTCGCCGCGCCGACTTGCTCGACGGCCTGATCGACGCCACCGCCTTCGAACCGGTCGGCGACGTCGCGGCGTTGGCGGCCCGCATGGGTAACGGCGAGGTCGGGCAGGACCACCAGGCGCGGCTCGAACATGTCCGCCGGGTCGTCGGCGATCTTCGCTTCGCGCTGGGCACGCAGATCGTGGCGGGCGCGAGCGATCCGCTTGACGTCGCCGGCGGCTATGCCCGCGTTGCGGAGGCCGCGATCGAGGTGCTCGCGGACGCGGCGATCGCCGACTTCGCGCGTGTTCACGGCCGGGTGCCGAATAGCGAATTCGTCGTGCTCGCGCTCGGCCGAATGGGGGGCGGGCTGATGACGCACGCCTCGGACCTGGACCTCGTCTACCTGTTCACGGGTGATTTCCGTGCGGAATCGGACCGAGCCAAGCCGCTCGGCGCGACGCTCTACTACAATCGGCTGGCGCAGCGGGTCACCGCGGCGTTGACGGTGCCGACCGCCGCGGGGGCGCTATACCAGGTCGACACGAGGCTTCGCCCGCAGGGTGCGCAAGGGCCGCTGGTCGTCAGCCTCGATTCGTTCGCCCGCTACCAGCGCGAGGACGCCTGGACGTGGGAAGCGATGGCGCTGACCCGCGCCCGCCCGGTGTTCGGCTCTCCCGCAGCCCGCGCCGCGCTGGCGGAGGCGGTCGACGAGGCGCTCCGCGCCGAGCGCCCCGGTCGCGACGTCCTTGCCGATGCGAGCGCGATGCGCGCGGAGATGGCCGCGCACAAGCCTCCGCGCGGGGCGCTGGACGCCAAGCTGCTGCCGGGCGGCCTCGTCGATCTGGAGTTCGCGGTACATGCGCGTCAGTTGCAGCATCGCACCGCGTTCGATCCGGATCTTCGCCGCGCAATCGCTCTTCTTGCGAAGGAGGGGCTCGCACCCGCATCGCTCGGTGAAGCGCATGACTTTCTCACCCGGCTGCTCGTCACCCTACGCCTTGTTTCTCCGGAGGTCGACGAGCCTGGCGAAGCCACCCGCGAGTTGATCGCCCGCGCGCTCGGCCTTCCCGATTGGCCGCGCGTCGTTGCGGTATTCGAAACGACGCGGCAGGAGGTCGCGCAGGTTTGGCGGGAGATATCGGGTGAACGAAGGTGATGCGCTTCCCGATGTGACGGTGGACACCGCGGACGGGCCGCTGCGGCTGCGCGATCTTCACGGACCTGCGGTGATCTATTTCTACCCAAAGGACGATACTCCGGGCTGCACTCGCGAGGCGAAGGACTTCTCCGATCTCGCCGACGCATTCGCCGCGGTCGGCGCGACCGTGATCGGCATATCCAAGGACTCGCCGACCAAGCACGCGGCATTCAGCGCCAAACACGCGCTCACCGTTCGTCTCGCCAGCGACACGGAGGAGGCGGCGTGCAAGGCGTTTGGAACGTGGGGCGAAAAGCAGCTGTACGGCAGGACCTATCTGGGGATCGAGCGCGCGACCTTCTTGTTCGGGATCGACGGGCGGCTCGCGCGCGCGTGGCGCAAGGTCAAGGTGCCTGGCCACGCCCAGGAGGTCCTCGCCGCCGTTCGCGCGCTGTGACCGACCTCGCCCAGGCCTGCCGCTCGGTGCTGGAAACCACCGAGCCGCGCGCCAAGGTTCGGCGCGCCCGTGCGGTTGCCCGCGGCTGGCAGCGGGGCGACATCGCCTGGACATTCAACATGGTCATGCCCGATGCTCCGACGCGACCCGCGGAGCCGGACCTCCTCCCGCCGAACCGCATGCCCAAGCGCGGCAAGGGCGGCTCCGAACGCGGCCGGATCGCATTGCTTCACGCCCTGGCGCATATCGAATGGAGCGCGATCGACCTCGCGTTCGACGCCGCCGGACGGTTCGGGTCGCTCTTCCCGCGCGCCTTTGTCGACGATTGGCTGTCGGTCGGGGCCGACGAGGCGATGCACTTCGCGGTTCTCGACCGTCGGCTGCGCGCTCTCGGCTCACGCTACGGCGCGCTGCCCGCGCACGCCGGATTGTGGGAATCCGCCTCCGCCACCGCGCACGATGCGCTTGCCCGGCTCGCGGTCGTTCCGATGGTGCTGGAGGCGCGGGGACTCGACGTCACGCCTGCGACTGTCGCTCGTTTCGAGGCTGCGGATGACGCGAGAAGCGCGCGCATCCTCCAGCGCATCTACCGAGACTAGATCCGCCATGTGGGCGTCGGCACGCGATGGTTCCTTCACGGCTGCGCGGCAGCGGGATTCGCGCCCGTCGCGCACTGGCAGGCGCTTGTCGCTCGGCACTTTCGTGGAGGATTGAAGCCGCCGTTCAACGACTCGGCGCGGGAGAGCGCCGGTCTGACGCGCGATTACTACGCCGCTCTTGCACATAGCTGACGCGCTGGGTCACACGTTAACCGTCCAGGGAGCGGTGGGGCTGCAACCCGGAAGACGTATCAACAGGCGCGCGGGCACTGGGCTCGTGCGGCGCATCGCTTGGGGTTGCATGACCAAGTTGCCGGTTCTCGCGATCATCTTCGGGCTCGCTTTGTCTGGCGCGGCCCACGCCGCCGACGAAGTTCCCGCGAGCGGCGGTCCGTTCATCGCCGCAGCAGCCGACGCCGCCACGGCCGAGCTCCGCACCGATCAGCAGTTCCGCACCTTGTTCCAGACCTGGAAGCGCCTGGACGGCCCGCAGACCGGGGTCGGCGCGATCGCCATCCCGTCGGTTCAGCCGGTCCAGAAACTGAGCTTCACCAGCAATTTCGGGATTCGCTCCGACCCGTTCCGCGGCACCGCTGCGATGCATGCGGGTGTCGATATCCCAGGGCCGACCGGCACGCCGATCTACGCCACCGCCGACGGGATCATCAGCCACGCCGGGCGTCAGGGCGGCTACGGCAACCTGGTGGAAATCAATCACGGCAAGGGCATCGCGACCCGCTATGGCCATCTCTCGCGCATTCTGGTCGCCGACAACGCCCGCGTCACCCGCGGTCAGATGATCGGCATGATGGGTTCAACGGGCCGGTCGACCGGTCCGCACCTTCATTATGAGGTCCGCATTGACGGTCACGCGGTCAATCCGCTGCCGTTCCTGACCACCGCCGACTACCTCCTTGCATCGCAGGACGCGGCGGTCCGCGCCATTCCCGTGTCCACCGACGGACCCGCGCCGCTCGATTGAGCGAACGTCATCCCGGTCATCATGTCGAATGACGGCGGACGGTCCGGCTTGTGGCGCCTGGTTCCGAGGCCTATCTGACCAGCATGGCCATTCTCGCGACCGACATTGCTCTGACCCCGTCAGCCGCGGCTCGTGTGGCCGCCATCGCGGCGCGACAGGGCAAGCCCGCGATCCTGCGCCTGTCGGTCGATGGCGGCGGCTGCTCCGGCTTCCAGTACAAATTCGGTCTGGCCGACGCGCCTGAACCCGCCGACACGATCGCCGAGACCGACGGTGTGCGTCTCGTCGTCGACGACGTCAGCCTTGATCTCGTGCGCGGCTGCCAGGTCGATTTCGTCGAGTCGCTTGGTGGTGCGGCCTTCCGGGTCGAAAATCCGAACGCGGCGAGCGGCTGCGGCTGCGGGTCAAGCTTCGCGGTCTGACCTTTTTTCGTTCGTTTCGAAGCTGGTCAGGAAGCGACGACGCGTTCCTCCCGAAAGGCTGCTCGACTTCGCTTAGCGTCAACGGCAGGAAGGGGCCGGGGAACGGGGAGCGCGCGTGAAGATCGTCACCTACAACGTCAACGGCATCAAGGCGCGGCTGCCGCGCTTGCTCGAATACCTCGCCGAGGAGCAGCCCGACATCGTCTGCCTTCAGGAGCTGAAATCGAGCGACGAGACCGTTCCCGTCGCCGATATCGACGCGGCGGGTTATGGCGCGGTGTGGCATGGTCAGAAGGGCTTCAACGGCGTCGCGGTCCTCGCCCGCGGGCGGCAGCCGGTCGAGCGCCGACGCGGCCTGGCGGGTGAGCCTGACGACGAGCAAAGCCGCTATCTCGAATGCGAGATCGACGGCCTCGTGGTCGCCTCCATCTACCTCCCCAACGGCAATCCGCAGCCCGGTCCCAAGTTCGACTACAAGCTCCGCTGGTTCGAACGCCTGCGCGCCCGCGCGGCTGAGCTGCTCGCAGCGGAGATCCCCGCGGTGCTGGCGGGCGATTACAACGTCATCCCCAACGACGACGACACCTTTTCGACCCGTGCGATGGCGGAGGACGCGCTGATGCAGCCGGAGAGCCGCGAGGCGTATCGCCGCCTCGTCGCGCAGGGCTGGACCGACGCGCTGCGCACCCGGCACCCCAAGGGCGGCGTCTGGACCTTCTGGGACTATCAGGCGGGAGCGTGGCAGCGTGACGCCGGCTTCCGGATCGACCATCTGCTGCTCAGTCCTGCCGTTGCGGACCGGTTGCGTGAGGCGGGCGTCGACAAGGCTTATCGCGGCCGCGAGAAGGCCAGCGACCACGCGCCGACCTGGGTCCGGCTACGGTGAGGTGCGCGGCGGCGCTCCTCGCGCTTCTGTTCGCGCCCGTCGCGGCCCACGCTCAGGAAGTGGCTCCGCCGCCAAAGGCGGAGCCGCGCTTCTGCCCCAATCGGCCCGACCTCGGTTCCGGCGCGTGCACGACGGATCCGGGGCGCGTGCTGCTGGAGTTCTCGGCGCTCGATTGGCAGCGGCAGCGTGGCGGCGGTTCGAAGGTCGACGACATCCGCATCGGAGACCTGCTCGCGCGGACCGGCATCGACAACCGTACCGAGTTACAGCTCAGCGCCGCCGTGGTGGGCATCGTCCGCGAGCGCGGCGACACTCGGCGGAGCGCGACGAGCGTTGGCGATCTGCGCGTGGCGGTGCGTCGCAACGTGCGCAATCCCGATGGCGACGGTCTGGCGATCGCCATCGAACCTTTCGCGGTCCTGCCGACGGGCAAGCAGCCGATCGGTGCGGGCGATTGGGCTGCAGGAGTCGCGCTGCCGATCGGTTACGACCTCGGCGGACGATGGAGCCTGGGCTTCACCGGCGAGCTCGCGGCGGCGGTCGACGGCGACGGCGAGGGCCGCCACGCATCTGTGCTCGGCATCCTCGGGCTCGGCTATGCGATCACGAGCACGGTCGGCGTCGTCGGCGAAGTTGCGCTCCGTCGCGATTCTGATCCAGCCGGTGCGACGACCGAGGCGGCCACCGCGCTGTCGCTCGCTTGGGAACCCCGGCCGGGCTTGCAGTGGGACGTGCTCGCGGTCGCCGGGCTCAACCGCTCCAGTCCCGACTTTCGCTTTGCGATCGGCGGAGCCATTCTGTTCTGATCACGGCGCGGTGCGCCACCAATTGGCGATATTGACCGATATCGAGCAGTTTCTTTGGCACAACCCGTATGGGTAAGTGTCTGAGATTATTAAGCGCCAGTGTTTGGCATGAGTAATGCACTGCTACACCTGTCGGCATGGTGCCGCTGGGAGAAGCAAGATGATCGCAGTTCAACTTATCGCAACCGCCGCAGCGCTGGGGATGTCGATCACCGACGAGCCGCGCGGCGCGCCTGCGGTGGCGTCCGCCTCGGCGTCGATCGCCGCTTCGCAGTCCGTCGCCGAGCGTGCGCCGACCCGCTATTGCGTGATCGACACGATCACCGGCTCGCGGATCAAGCGGAAGACCTGCCAGACCCGCGCCGAATGGATGCGGGAGGGCTTCGACCCGATCGCGAGCAAGTAAGTCACGCCGCCCCGCCCGGCCGCGCGCCGGGCGGGACGCGCGCCCTCACAGGTCGCGCGCGTAAATCTGATAAACTTTGTTGACCCGACTTTGGATGGTCTCCGCGATCGACCGCATCCCTTGGTTGTCGTCGAGGATCCAGCCGATCTCGCCCCGGCTCGCGCCATAGCGGTCGACCGAAGCCTTGCGGATGTATTCGATCATCATGAAGGCGAGCTGGCTCGCCAAGCGCGATGATTGCAGTTCCTTCACCACCCCCATCAACGGCACGCGCATTGTGCGGACCTTGGGCGCGCGCAGCCACAGCAGCAGTTTGGCCCAGCCGAACGGCAGCAGCGAACCATTGAGCGGCGCGATAGCCTCATTGAGGTCGGGCAAAGTGATCATGAAGGCGACGGGCTTGCCGTCCAGTTCGGCGATGCGGATCAGGTCGTTGAACACGATCGGCTTCAGCTTAACGCCCACGTCCTTGATCTCGGGCGGGGTGAGGGGGACGAAGCCCCAATTATCGGACCATGCGTCGTTGAGGATGCCGAGGATGATCGCGGCCTCCTCCTCGAACCGGCGCTTGTCCACTTCGCGGATGCGGATGCGCGGGTTCTGCTCGCCCGAGCGGATGATCCGCTTGACGATGGGCGGGAACTCCTGGGTGATGTCGAGGTCGTAGGTCAGCAGACGCTTGACCGGCTCGTACCCCGCGGCCTCGATCCATGCGCGATGCTCTGGCGGCGCGTGCCCCATCATGATCGTCGGCGGGTGATCGAACCCCTCGATCAGCAATCCCGGCTGCTCCCAGATCGATTGCGAGATTGGGCCCAGCGCGCGCGTGATGCCCTCAGCGCGGAGCCAATCCTCGGCACGCGCGAGAAGCGCTTGGAACACGTCTTCACGTTCGGCCTCCATCAGCCCCCATTGACCCGTGTCCGGACCGAAGCCCTGCTCGGCAGGCATAGTCAGCGCGAGTGTGTCGATATGCGCAGACATGCGCCCAACCACGCGGCCGTCCTGCTCGGCTAGGAATAGCTGAGCCTTTGCATGGGAGTACCAGCCGTTTCTCGCGGGCGTTATCGTCGCCAGCGCTTCCTGCTTCAGCGGCGCGACCCAGTTCGGATCGTCGGCGTAGAGCCGGAAGGGCAAATCGACGAAGGCCTTGCGGTCGCGCTTCGTCTCGACTGGTCGGATGGTCAGATCGGCCACAAGCGAACTCCGTTTTCCGCGCTCTAACCGCCGCACGGAGGGAAGGCGAGGGGCCTCGAAATGCCACGCTGCCGCCACTATCTTCGGGCAATGGCGACCTCCATGCACACTCTGACGCTCGACCGCAGCGCCGACGACGCGCCCATGTCTCGGACGGCGAAGCACCTGATCGCGGACGATCGCGCGATGCTGCGCACCGCCGCCGAGCTGACCCGTGACATCGCCCAGCCTCGGCCCGCGATCTATTGGGCGGATCTGCTTGCCTCGGTCGCTCTGGGCTATCCGGCTCTCGTGCTGGCGGCTACGACTGGGTCGACGGCGCTCGCGATCGCCGCTGGCGTGGTGGCGATGCTGGCGCTGTATCGCGCGATCAGCTTCATTCACGAAGTCAGCCACATGAAGCATTCCGCGCTGCCGGGCTTTCGGCTCGGTTGGAACGCGCTCGTCGGCGTGCCGCTCCTCACCCCGTCGTTCATGTACGAGGGCGTCCACAATCTGCACCACGCCCGCACCCGCTACGGCACGTCGGAAGACCCTGAGTATCTGCCGCTTGCGCTAATGAAGCCATGGACGTTGCCGCTGTTCATTTTGGTCGCCGCGCTGGCGCCGGTAGCGCTGTTGGTCCGCTACGCGGTCCTTTCGCCGCTGTCCGTAGTTGTCCCTGGGCTGCGGACGATCGTCGTCGAGCGATATTCGGCGCTGGCGATCAATCCTCAGTTCCGCCGTCGCGTGCCCGAAGGGGAGGCGCGTGCGCAATGGAACCGGATCGAGGCTGCGGCGAGCGTCTGGGCGATCACGATCGTCGCGCTGGTCGCCACCGGATTGGTGCCGCTGCGCTCGCTGCTGATCGCGTTCGGCATCGTCTCGGCGGTCGCGGTGGTCAATCAGGTTCGCACGCTGGTCGCGCACCTGTGGGAGAATGAGGGCGAGGCGATGACCGTTACCGCCCAGTATCTAGACTCGGTCAACGTGCCGCCGCCGGCGCTGCTCCCTGCGCTCTGGGCCCCGGTGGGCTTGCGTTACCATGCGCTTCATCATCTGCTGCCGAGTCTGCCGTACCATTCGCTCGGCGAGGCGCACCGCCGGATCACCGCCGCGCTGGACGCTGATTCGCCGTACCACAAGGCGAGCTACGCGGGTCTGCCCGGCTTGGTCGCGCAGATCGCGCGAAGCACGATGAAGATCGGGCGGTAAGCTTTATTCTTCCGTGCGGATGAGCACGGCTTCGCCGATCAGGAAGAAGAGCAGGAACGGCGCCCAGGCCGCCAGGAACGGCGGGTAGGCGCCGAGATTGCCCATCGCCAGCGCGAAATTGTCTGCGACAAAATAGGCGAAGCC
>SXHP01000040.1 GCA_005773165.1 Sphingomonadales bacterium
CCGGAGGCTTCGGCGCGGAGCTGTCCGCGCTGGTGCAGGAGCGCTGCTTCTACCACCTGGAGGCGCCGATCGCGCGCGTCACCGGTTTCGACACGCCCTATCCGCACAGCCTGGAATGGGCGTATTTCCCCGGCCCCGTCCGTATCGGCGAGGCGCTCAAGACCCTGATGAAAGACGCATAATGGCGCGATTCAGTTTTCGGCTCCCCGACATCGGCGAGGGCATCTCCGAGGCCGAGATCGTCGCGTGGCACGTCGCGGTCGGCGACCGGGTGGAGGAGGATCAGAGCCTCGCGGACATGATGACCGACAAGGCGACGGTGGAGATGGAGTCGCCGGTCGCCGGGACGGTCGTTGAGCTGGCGGGCGAAGTCGGTGATCAGGTCGCGATCGGGGCGACGCTGGTGGTGATCGAGACCGAGGGGGAAGAGGCGGAGCCTGCTCCGGTTGCGGCGGATGTCGAGGCGCAGATCGAGGCGGAGAACCCTGGGGTGGAGGAGATAACCTCTTCCCTCCCTGAAAGGGAGGGGTCGGGGGTGGGTTCGCGAGCGGCGGGGCTCGATGCCCCGCCGGGCGCGCTTGGGGCGGGCGTTGCCGTCGGCGCTGGCGCGCCGATACCCACCCCCAACCCCTCCCTTGCAGGGAGGGGAGAAGAGAGAGTTCTCGCCTCGCCCGCGGTTCGCGCGCGCGCGCGGGACCTGGGGGTCGACCTGGCCAAGGTGAAGACCGATTCCGACCGCATCCGCCACTCGGACCTTGATGCGTTCCTGCGGTACAGCCAGGGTTATCACGCGCCCGGGGCATCGCGGGCGCGGGCCGACGAGCAGGTCAAGGTCATCGGCATGCGCCGCCGCATCGCCGAGAACATGGCGGCGTCGAAGCGTGCGATCCCGCACTTCACCTATGTCGACGAGTGCGACGTGACGCAGCTGGAGGCGATGCGCGCGGACCTGAACGCCAATCGCGGAAGCCGGTCCAAGCTGACGCTGCTGCCTCTGATGATCGTCGCGATCTGCCGCACGCTGCCCGAGTTTCCGATGCTCAACGCGCGCTATGACGATGAAGCGGGCGTGGTGACGCGGTCGGGTCGGGTCCATATGGGCATGGCGACGCAGACCGATGCGGGGCTGACCGTGCCGGTGATCCGCGACGCGCAGGACCGCAACGTCTGGCAGCTCGCGACCGAGATCGCGCGGCTGGCGGAGGCGGCGCGCGCCAGCAAGCTCAAACCCGACGAGATGGGCGGAGGGACGATCACGATCACCTCGCTGGGACCGCTCGGCGGCATCGCGACGACGCCCGTCATCAACCGGCCGGAGGTCGCGATCATCGGGCCGAACAAGATCGTTGAGCGCCCAGTCTTCGACGGCGACGACATCCGCCGCGCCAAGCTGATGAACGTCTCGATCTCCTGCGATCACCGCGTCGTCGACGGTTGGGACGCGGCCAGCTACGTTCAGGCGCTCAAGCGCTATCTGGAGACGCCCGTCCTCCTGTTCGCGGACTGACGGGGTGGCGCACTTCCTGCTCAGCTACACGCTTGCGCCCGATTACCTCGAACGGCGCGCTGAATACCGTGCGGAGCATCTGGCGCTCGCCCGCGCTGCGGCCGAGCGCGGCGAACTGCTGCTCGGCGGCGCGGTGGAGGATCCGGTGGATGCCGCGCTGCTGCTGTTCGCGGGGGAGAGCGCCGACGCGGCGGAAGCGTTCGCGCAAGCCGATCCCTATGTCGCGCACGGCCTGGTCACCGCGTGGCGCGTGCGGCGGTGGCGGACGGTGGTGGGCGACGGCGCGGCGGAGACCGTGCCGGTCGGCTGATGCGATAAGCGGTTGCCTGCGTCCGTCCGGGGGGCGAGAGGGCGGGGCATGGATGCATCCCGAACTCAACGCGAAGGCCTGCTGCTCGGCTTCGGCGCTTATCTGATCTGGGGGCTGCTGCCGCTGTACCTAAAGCTGCTCGTCGGCGTGCCCTCGGCCGAAGTGCTGGCGCATCGGATCGTCTGGTCGATGCTGCTGCTCGGGATCGTCGTCGTCGTGTTGCGGCGGGCGTCGGCGATCCGAGCGGCGGCGACCGGGCGGACGCTGATGCTGCTGGGGCTCAGCGCGACGCTGATCGCGGTGAACTGGACCGTCTATATCTGGGCGATCCTGAACGGGCATGTCCTGGAGACGAGCCTGGGCTATTTCATCAATCCGCTGGTCAACGTGGCGATCGGCATGGCGGTGCTCGGCGAACGCATGCGGCCGCTGCAGATCGCGGCGGTCGGGGTCGCGCTGGTCGGGGTGTTGGTGCTCACCGGGGCGAGCCTGCTCGGCGGGGGCGGGAGCGCGTGGTGGGTGCCGGTCACGCTGGCGCTGGCGTTCGGCTTCTACGGGCTGGTGCGCAAGGTCGTCGCGATCGATGCGCTGGGCGGGCTGACCGTCGAGACGCTGATCCTCGCGCCGCCCGCGCTCGCCTGGCTGGTCTATGTCGAGGCGGCGGGCACGGGGGCGTTCGGCCGCGAGCTGCGGCTCGATTCGCTCTTGGTGTTCGCGGGAGTCGCGACCGCGGTGCCGCTGCTGCTGTTCGCCGCCGCGGCGCGGCGGCTGCGCTATGCGACGCTCGGGCTGCTCCAGTATTTCGCGCCGACGCTGGTGTTCTTCGAGGCGGTGCTGCTGTTCGGCGAGCCGTTGCGGACGGCGCAGGTCGTCACGTTCGTGCTGATCTGGACGGGCTGCGCGCTTTATGCGTTCGATTCGTACAGGGCGGCGCGCGGCGACAAGGAGACGGCATGAGCATCGAGACCCGTCGCGACGGCCATGTCGCGATCGTCAGCTTCGCACGGCCGCCGCATAACTTCGCCGACCTGGCGCTAATCGAAGCGATCGGCGACGCCTTCGCCGCGGCCGACGCCGACCCGCACGTGCGCGCGATCGTCCTGCGGTCGGAAGGGCGGGTGTTCTGCGCGGGCGCGGACCTGGTTAACGCCAACCCGGTCGCCGAGCCGCTGGCGGAGGGAGCGCGCAATCCGTTCTATGTCGCCGCCGCTAAGCTATTCGCGGTCGAGACGCCGGTCGTCGCAGCGGTGCAGGGGAGCGCGGTGGGCGCGGGTCTCGGGCTGGCGCTGGTCGCCGACTTCCGCGTCGCGAGCCCCGAGGCGCGGTTCGTCGCCAATTTCGTGCAGATCGGGTTCCATCCGGGGTTCGGCATTTCGGCGGTGCTGGAGCGTGTGGTCGGACGCCAGCGCGCGCTGCTGATGGCGCTGACCGGGCGGCGGATCAGGGGCGAGGAGGCGGAGCGCTGGGGATTGGTCGACGTGCTGGTTCCCGCCGAAGAGCTGGAGGCGGCGGCGCTGGCGTTGGCGCACGAGATCGCGGGCGGAGCGCCGCTGGCGGTGGGGTCGACGCGGCGGACGATGCGGGGGGATTTGCATGCGCTGGTGACGGCGCAGACCGACCATGAACTGGCGGAGCAGGCCTGGCTGCAGCGGACTGCGGACTTTGCGGAAGGGGTGCGGGCGGTGGCGGAGCGGCGGGCGGGGCGGTTTACGGGGGAGTGAACTTCCTGATCGTCACCCCGGAACAAGTCCGGGGTGACGGAGTATAGGAGGACGCGGTGTAGCTCGCATTGGCGCGACCGCTTACTTCAGAAGGACCAACTCCTCCGCCATTGTCGGATGCAGCGCAACGGTCTGGTCGAACTGCGCCTTGGTGAGGCCGGCCTTCACCGCGACCGCGGCCATCTGCATCATTTCGGGGACGTCGGGGCCGATCATGTGGATGCCGACGACGCGGTCGGTCTCGCCGTGGCAGACCATCTTGTAGAGCGCGCGTTCGTCGCGGCCCGCGAGGACGTTCTTCATCGGGCGAAAATCGGCGGTGTAGACCTTGACCGTGCCGAGCTTCTGGCGCGCCTGACTTTCCGTCATGCCGACCCCGGCCATCGGCGGGTGGCTGAACACCGCGGCGGGAACGCAGTCGTAATCGACGCGGGTCGGCTTGCCGCCGAACTGCGTGTCGGCGAACGCCTGGCCTTCGCGGATGGCGACGGGGGTGAGCTGGATACGGTCGGTGACGTCGCCGACCGCGTAGATCGACGGGCAGGTCGAGCGATTGTCGTCGTCCACCGCGATCGCGCCGCGATCGTTGACCTGGACGCCCGCGGTCTCCAGCCCCAGGCCGTGCGTGTTGGGCACGCGGCCGGTGGCGAACAGGACGCAGTCGACGACGATGTCCTCATGCCCCGTCATGCTGACGACGAGGCAGCCGTCGTCGCGCTTCTCGATGCCGCGGAAGGTCGCGTCGAAGCGGAACTCCAGCCCCTTCATCAGCGAGATCTGGAGCAGCCGGTCGCGGATCGCGACGTCGTAGCCGCGCAGGATCTCCTTGGAGCGATTGATCAGCGTGACATGGGCCCCGAACTGGTGGAAGATTCCGGCGAACTCGTTGGCGATATAGCCCGCGCCCGCGATCAGGACGCGTTTCGGCACGGCGGGAAGGTGAAAGACCTCGTTGGAGGTGATGCCGTGCTCGTGGCCGTGACATTCGGGCACCGCGGGGTGCGCGCCGACCGCGACGAGGATCGTCCTGGCGGTGACCTCTCGCCCCTCGGCGAGTTGCACGCTGTTGGGACCGGTGATCACCGCGCGCTGGGGGATGATCTCGACGCCGTTGTTCTGGAGCGTGCTGGTGTAGGCGCCGTTGATTCGGTCGACCTCCGCCATGACGTTGTCGCGTAAGGTGGACCAGTCGAACTCGCAGGTGTCGGGCACTTTCCAGCCGAAACGGCGCGCGTCCTTCAGGTCCTCGGCGAAATGCGCGCCGTAGACGAGCAGCTTCTTCGGCACGCA
>SXHP01000325.1 GCA_005773165.1 Sphingomonadales bacterium
CCAGCACCGCGCTGGCGTGGCCGTCGCGGATGCCAGCGACCAGGTCGTCGAGCCCGCCTACGCCGCCGCTGGCGACCACCGGCACCGTCGTGCGGTCCGCGATCGCGCGGGTCAGCGCGAGGTCGTAGCCGTCGCGGGTCCCGTCGCGGTCCATCGAGGTGACGAGCAGCTCCCCCGCGCCGAGTTCCGCGAGGCGCAGCGCGTGGGCGACCGCGTCAATCCCGGTCGCGCGGCGGCCGCCGTGGGTGAACACTTCCCAACCGTCCCCGACACGGCGGGCGTCGATGCTGGCGACGCAGCACTGGCTGCCGAAGCGCTCGGCGATGTCGGCCACCACCTCGGGTCGGGCGACCGCGGCGGAATTGACCGCGACCTTGTCCGCGCCCGCCAGCAGCAGCGCGCGCGCGTCTTCCGCCGATCGCACCCCGCCGCCGACGGTCAGCTGCATGAAGCACACCGCGGCGGTTCGGCGGACTACGTCGAGGATGGTGTCGCGGCCTTGGTGGCTTGCGCCGATGTCCAGGAAGCAGAGCTCGTCCGCGCCCGCCGCGTCAGAGGCGCGCGCCTGTTCGACGGGATCGCCTGCGTCCCGCAGGGAGACGACGTTGACGCACTTGACGACGCGGCCGTTGGCGACGTCGAGGCAGGGGATGACGCGGGCTCGGACGGTCATTTTCGTTCACGCGAAGGCGCGAAGGCGCGAAGATAAAGAAGTTGGTTCGCGGGGAGGCGCGGAGGCGCGGAGGTGTTGCGCTCGGGGCGACGATGGTCCTGCCTGCTTCGCGCGACGATGAGGGAGCGCTGACGCGCTCGAAGAAGGAAGGCGCCGCAGGCACTCACCCTTATCTTCTTCTCCGCATCTCCGCGCCTTCGCGTGAAAATCATCACGCCGCCGCCGCCACGCTGAGCGCCGCCGCGAGGTCCAGCCGCCCGTCGTATAGCGCCCGGCCGGTGATGACCCCCTCCACCCCGTCGCGCGCATGAAGCGCCAGGACATGGATGTCGCCGATCCCCTTTACCCCGCCGCTCGCGATGACGGGGATGTCGACCGCGCGGGCGAGGTCGACGGTCGCCTCGACGTTGCAGCCCTTCAGCATCCCGTCGCGGCCGACGTCGGTGAACAGGAGCGACGCCACACCGGCGTCTTCGAAGCGTCGCGCCATGTCGATCACGCTGACCGTCGACACGTCCGCCCAGCCGCGGGTCGCGACCATGCCGTCCTTTGCATCGACCGCGACGACGATTCCGCCGGGATGCTCGGCGGCCATGTCGCGAACGAATTGCGGGTTCTCCAGCGCGGCGGTGCCGATGACGACCCGCGACACGCCCGCGGCGAACCAGCGCGCGACGCTCTCGGGCGTGCGGATACCGCCGCCTAATTGGACGTGGCCGGGGAAGGCCGCGACGATCCCGCGCACCGCGTCGCCGTTGACGCTCTCGCCCGCGAACGCGCCGTCGAGGTCGACGACGTGGAGGTATTGCGCGCCTTGCTCCGCGAACAATGTCGCCTGGTGGGCGGGGTCGTCGCCGTAGACCGTGGCGCGCGCCATGTCGCCTTCGGCGAGGCGCACGACCTGACCACGTTTGAGGTCGATAGCGGGGAAGACTATGAGGGTCATCTAAGTGCTAAACTCGTGACTGACACCTTCACAGATGTCGTCATGCGAGAAGATAAGCGCAATGTGATATGCTCCGGCTTGTGATGTATGCTGCCATTGAAGCAGCTTCTTGCCCTCGGGTAACGAGCTGACCGAGTTTGGCAGTCCAACCTGTTGTACTATCTCTGCCTGAGTAAGACCGGAAAGCGTGCCCATCTTGGCAAACTTATTCTTGATGTCGCTAAACTGGAATTGAGAAGCCATTATACCTCCCAGAACGATCAGAAGCAAAAATAGATAGAAACCTCCGTCCAATATTCTCACTCCATCAAGGTTGCCACGCGAGGAATCTCGCCAAAAGGTTTAAGCCATACGCTTGGCTCTTCTCCGGGTGAAACTGCACCCCCAGCATGTTCCCCCGCCCGATCGCCGCGGCGACCGGCCCGGCGTGGTCGGTGGTGGCGATCACGTCGTCTCCCTCGAAGGCGTAGCTATGGAGGAAATACGCCTCGCCCGCCTCGACCAGCGGGTGTGGGCCGGACGGCGATACGTCGTTCCAGCCCATGTGCGGGACTTTCGCGTCCATCGTACCGGGCTCGATCCGCCTGACGCGGCCCTTGATCCAGCCGAGTCCGGCATGCGTCCCCATCTCCTCGCCCGCGTCCGCCATCAACTGCATGCCCACGCAGATGCCGAGGAACGGCCGCGCGTTCACCAGCACCGCCTCGCGCAACGACTCCTCCAGCCCCGGAACGCCGCGCAGGTTCGCCGCGCACGCGCCGAACGCTCCGACCCCGGGCAGTACGATCCGGTCGGCGCTGCGCACGGCGTCGGGGTCGGCGGTGACCGTCACCTCCTCCGCCCCCGCCGCCCGCAATGCGTTCTCAACCGAGTGGAGGTTGCCCGAGTGGATGTCTATCAGGGCGAGCGTCATCTAAGCCCCTCCCCTTCAGGGGAGGGGTTGGGGTGGGGACTGTCCACACGGGTCGGGCTCGGTGAGACTGACACTCCCCACCCCCAACCCCACCCCTGAAGGGAAGGGGCTCTCATAGGATTCCCTTGGTCGAGGGCACCGCGTCCGCCTTGCGCGGGTCGATCTCGACCGCTTGGCGCAGCGCGCGCGCGAGGCCCTTGAACGCGCTTTCGACGATATGGTGGTTGTTCTGCCCGTACAGCGTCTCGACGTGGAGCGTCGCCCCGCTGGTCTGCGCGAAGCTGTGGAACCAATGCGCGATCAACTCGGTGTCGAGATCCCCCAGCCGCGACACGGTGAAGGCGGTATTCCACACCAGCCACGGCCGCCCCGACAGGTCGAGCGCGACGCGGGTGAGACACTCGTCCATCGGCGACAGCGCGTCGCCGTAGCGGCGGATGCCGCGCTTGTCGCCTAAGGCCTCGGCGATCGCCTGGCCGATCGCCAGCGCCGAATCCTCGGTGGTATGGTGCCCGTCGATATGGAGGTCGCCCTCGACCGCCACATCAAGGTCGATCAGCGAGTGACGCGACAATTGCTCGAGCATGTGGTCGAGGAAGCCGATCCCCGTCGCGCACCGGTACGCGCCCGTGCCGTCGAGGTTGACGGTGACGTCGATCCGCGTCTCGGCGGTCGCGCGGCGGATGGTGGCGGTGCGCATGGGGCGTCTCCATAGCGCCGCTTGACACAGGTGCAACGTTTGGTGGTTGACCGGGCGCGCCACGGCGCTAACCCAAGCGCATGACCGAAGGCATGCCTGACAGCCTGATCCCCTATGACGAGATCGTCCAGGAGGCGCTGCGCGCGGTCGTCGGCCGCGTGCTCGGCACGATCGCGGACGGCGGAGGGCTGCCCGGCGATCATCATTTCTACATCACCTTCAAGACCCAGGCGCCCGGCGTCGAAATCCCGCAGCGGCTGATCGAGCGCTTTCCCGACGAGATGACGATCGTTCTCCAGAACCGCTATTGGGACCTGCTGGTCGACGCGCAGCGCTTCTCGGTGGGGCTGAGCTTCAATCAGGTCCCGTCCAAGCTGACGATTCCCTATTCGGCGATCACCGGCTTCCATGATCCCGCGGTGAACTTCGAACTGCGCTTCCAGGCGACCGAGGACGCCGCGCCGGAGCCGCACGAGCCCGCCGAGAATGATGGTGCGGTGGTGGCGCCGGTTGAGGATGGGTCCAACGTCGTGGCGGTGGACTTCAAACGCAAAAAATAACGTCGAGTTCGTCACCCCGGACTTGTTCCGGGGTCCAGAGTTCCGCGAACGATGCGGATAGAAGCTCTTGCGTCATCGCCTGCCGCCCGCTGGACCCCGGAACAAGTCCGGGGTGACGGAGTACGGGAAGGCATGACCGACGCTCCCCGAACCCGCACCGAAACCGACTCGATCGGCCCCATCGAAGTCCCCGTCGACGCATACTGGGGCGCGCAGACCGAGCGTTCGCTCGAGAACTTTCCCTTCGGCGAACGCGAGCGGATGCCGGTCGGGATCGTCCATGCGCTGGCGCTGGTCAAGCAGGCCGCCTCGCGCGTGAACCGCTTGCACGGGCTGGAGGCTGAGAAGGCCGGCGCGATCGAGGCCGCGGCGGCCGAGGTCGCCGCAGGCAAGCTTGATGACCAGTTCCCGCTCGTCATCTGGCAGACGGGCAGCGGCACCCAGTCGAACATGAACGCGAACGAGGTTATCGCGAGCCGCGCCAACGAGATGCTGACGGGTACGCGCGGCGGCAAGTCCCCCGTCCACCCCAACGACGACGTCAACCGCGGCCACTCGTCGAACGATGCGTTTCCGACCGCCATGCACGTCGCCATGACCGTGGCGCTCGAGGATCGCACCGTGCCAGCCCTGAGGGCGCTGGCCGTCGAGCTCGACGGCAAGGCTCGGGCGTGGCGGGACCTGGTCAAGCTCGGCCGCACCCACCTGATGGACGCCACCCCGATCACAGTCGGGCAGGAGGCCTCGGGCTGGGCGGCGCAGGTCGCCACCATCGCCGACAACGTGGCCGCGCTCGTGCCCCAGGTGCGCGCGCTGGCCATCGGCGGCACCGCGACCGGCACCGGCCTCAACGCGCCGCCCGGCTACGCCGACGCCGTGATCGACGAGCTGGCCCGCGCCTACGGCCGCGCCTTCACCGCCGCGCCCAGTCGCTTCGCCGCCCTGGCCGCGCACGACGCGCTGGTCGCGGTCTCGGGTGCCTTGCGCGGCGCCGCGGTGGCGCTGACCAAGATCGCCAACGACATCCGGCTGCGCGGCTC
>SXHP01000326.1 GCA_005773165.1 Sphingomonadales bacterium
ACGCCGGGCGGCACGATCTACGCGCTGGCCCACCGCGGCATCGAGCAGATCACCCTCGACCGCGGCGCCGCGCACCTCAAGGACGAACTCGCCCCGCGCTACGCCGAACGGGTCTACAACGGCTTCTGGTTCTCCCCCGAGCGCGAGATGCTCCAGGCCGCGATCGACCACAGCCAGGCCAAGGTCGACGGCACGGTGCGGTTGAAGCTCTACAAGGGCGGCGTCCACGTGACGGGACGCAAATCGCCGAACAGCCTGTATTCGGAGAAGGTCGTCACCTTTGAAGACGACCAGGGCGCCTACGACCAGCGCGACGCCGCCGGGTTCATCAAGTTGCAGGCGCTCCGGCTGCGTCTGCTGGGGCGACGGGATCGGTAACCCGCGCGGGGCCTGTCTGGTAAGAATCAGAGCCAGCTCGGTCGCGATTGGCTCTCGACCGATCGAATGCGTCAGCTATCGTCTCGCTTTGTGCAGGAGGCGTGCGTGCGGGCAATTTCGGCCGCTCTGCTGCTACTGACGGGCGCGTGCGCCTCGATCGACGCTGGCGGTCGGGGCAGGACCCTGTGGTTTGTCGGCGTAACCCGCGTCCAGATGCCGTCCTCCACGGGGAAGCTCGCGGCAATCGACGTCGCAACGCTGGGCGCGGGATGGGATAATGGGCCGTTCCTGGGCTGGAGAGCGGGCAATTGGGTGACGGCCGATCCGGCCGACTGTCAATTGCTGGTCGTGATCCGTTCGGCGGCGGCGGCCGAGAACGCGGTCAGGGTCTTGCAAGCGCTCGAAGGGAAGCAGCCATGCGTCGCCGACTACACACATTCCTTGCAGCGCTGATCCTTGCGCCCGCGGTCGGCGGCTGCGTGCAAGCGACGCGGCACAGCAATGCGCTGATCTTTGGAACCAACACCAGCTTCGGCATACAGGTGGGGACCAACGCGACCCAAGTTCCGTCGGTAGTCGTCGGCTATAACCGACAGGAAGCCGTGGTCGTGCCGCTCGTCGCTAACACGGGCGAAGCCAAAGCCAACGGCAATGAACCCAGCCGCCTCAAACCCTGCGATCTCAGCAACGCCAACGCCGCGGCATTGAACGCGCGTTTCCCCGTTCACCCATGCTCCCTGGTCGGCGTCAACGGCAAGGCGCAGGACAGCTATTCGGTTCTTGCGAGTTTCGGCGCACAATTCTCCGGTGCCGCAGCGACCGGCGCCAAGGCGGAGGGGGGCTTGGCGCAATATTTCGCGACGGGCGTAGCTGCGCAGATGCTCGCCACCACGGGCGGCGCTTCGGTGATCGCGGTCGGCCCAGCCGCCACAGCTTCGGCCATTGAAGCGCCCTCGACCCGCGAGGCGATCACCGCGCTGTACGGGACCGACGCTGACTTCAGAGAGGGCAGCACGTTGGGTGAGCGCTTCAATGCGTTCATGCGCGCCTTCGAGGAGAAACTTGCGGGAACCGACACCGGCTCGATCGTACAGAAGGTCGGAGCCTTCGAGACTCGGACGAATGCGTCGAGCAGGATTTCCGCACTGTGTACAAGCGTCGCTCGCTGCGTGACACAAGCCCGAGCAGCTTACTTTTTGGATTACACTAACGACCCCAGCAAAGACCCCGACAGGTTCGATGGCGAGCTGAAGAGTTGGTAGTTCCTGTGGAGGCCGGCATGAAGACAAGCTTGATCCAAATCTTCGACAAGGAAGCGGAAGCGAAGAAGGCCTTTGGCGCGGCGTCCACGGCGTTTCCTGACAATCGCCATGAGCTCGTCAAATCGAGCAACCTGATCAAGGTCCGCGCCAAGGTGAACAATACCACGGCCACGAGCACGTATGGGACCGAGGAGACCGTGACCTTTGTCGTGCTCTCGATTGCGCCTGACTGATGGCACCCTCTCACCCCCGTTAACCACCCCTAAACCACCTTCGTTCATCCCTCCCCCGACACACACACGGGGGCCGGAATGCGACACGCAGTCGACGTAGCGATCATAGGCGCGGGGCCCGCCGGGCTGACCGCCGCCTATCTGCTCGGCAAGACGGGGCTCAGCGTCACCGTGATCGAGCGCGATCCGGTATACGTCGGCGGGATCAGCCGCACGGTCGAGCATGACGGCTTCCGCTTCGACATCGGCGGACATCGCTTCTTCTCCAAGTCGAAGGAGGTCGTCGACCTCTGGAACGAGCTGTTGCCCGACGATTTCATCGAGCGCCCGCGGATGAGCCGCATCTATTACGAGGGCCGCTTCTACTCCTATCCGCTGCGCGCGTTCGAGGCGCTGCGCAACCTGGGGCTATGGCGCTCGACGCTGTGCATGGCGAGCTTCGCCTGGGCGAAGGCGCGGCCGAACACGAACGTCCGCTCGTTCGAGGATTGGGTCGTCAACCAGTTCGGCCGCAAACTCTATTCGATCTTTTTCAAGACCTATACCGAGAAGGTCTGGGGGATGCCCTGCACCGAGATGTCCGCCGATTGGGCGGCGCAGCGGATCAAGGGGCTGAGCCTCGGCGCAGCGGTGCTCGACGGGGTCAAGCGCTCGTTGGGGCTGAACAAGCGCCCCAACGACGGCATGCAGGCCAAGACCTTGCTGGAGAGCTTCCGCTACCCGCGCCTCGGGCCGGGGATGATGTGGGAGGCCGCGCGCGACCGCGTGATCGAGCACGGCAACCGGGTGCTGATGGGGCACAGCCTCAAGCAGCTGGCGCAGGTCGGCGATCGGTGGCGCGTCACCGCGACGCGGGACGACGGCGCGCTGACGACGATCGACGCGACTCACGTCATCAGCAGCGCGCCGATGCGCGAGCTCGCCACCCGCATCCACCCGCTGCCCGAAGCGCTGCCGCAGGCGTCGGCGTTGCGCTACCGCGACTTCCTGACCGTCGCGCTGACGATCCGCTCGCCCGATCTGTTCCCCGACAATTGGATCTACATCCACGATTCGAAGGTGAAGGTCGGCCGCGTCCAGAACTTCCGCAGCTGGTCGCCCGAGATGGTTCCCGACCCGACGCTCGCCTGCGTCGGCCTCGAATATTTCTGCTTCGAGGGCGACGGGCTGTGGTCGGCGAGCGACGACGAACTCGTCGCGCTCGCCACGCGCGAAATGGCGACGCTGGGCCTGTGCAGCGCCGAGCAGGTCACCGGGGGGACCGTGGTCCGCCAGGAGAAGGCCTATCCCGTCTATGACGAGGATTACGCCGCCAACGTGATGGCGGTGGCGCAGGAGCTGGAGGCGCGCCATCCGACGCTGCATCTGGTCGGGCGCAACGGCATGCACCGCTACAACAACCAGGACCATGCGATGATGACCGCGATGCTGACGGTCCGCAACATCCTGGGCGGCGCGCGCATCCACGACGTGTGGGCGGTCAACGAGGACGCCGAATATCACGAGGCGGGCCGCGAGGGCGAAGCGGAAGCCTTGTCCTCGCTGCGCGCGGTGCCCGAGCGGTTGAAGGCCGCGGCGTGACCCGCGCTCTCCGCGCGCCGGTGCTCATCTGCTGGGCGCTCGCCGCGCTCATCCTGATGCTGGTCGGCGCGCCCGCGATCGCGCACCTTCAATTTCCCGATCCCGATGACGCGATGCGGCTGCTGGAGGTGCGCGACCTGCTCGCCGGGCAGAGCTGGTGGGACGTGTCGCAGCATCGGCTGGTCGGGCCGACCGGCGCGGGGGCCTATGCGATGCACTGGAGCCGGATCGTCGATCTGCCGCTGGCGGCGGTGATGGCGGCGTTCGACCCGCTGGTCGGCGAGACCGCCTCGACCCGCATCGCGCTCACGCTCGTGCCGCTGCTGATCCTGCTCGCGGTCATTGCCCTGGTCGCGCGGCTCGTCGCTGCGCTGAGCGGGGTCGAGCGCGCCAGGATGGCGGTGCTGCTCGTGCCGCTGTCGCCGCCCCTCGTCTACCAGATCCAACCGCTCCGGATCGACCACCACGGCTGGCAGGTGATGCTGGCGACCGCGGCGGTCGCCGCGCTCCTGTCCGCGCCCGCGCGGCGCAGCGGCGCGATCGCGGGCGCGTGCCTGGCGGCGCTGGTGTCGGTGTCGCTCGAGGGCATGCCGATCACCGCCGCGATCACCGGGGTCGCGCTGCTCGCCTGGGCGTTCGACCCGTCGCGCCGCGCGCAGGCGACCGCGATGATCGCTTCGCTGGTCGGCGGCGTCGTGCTGATCCACATCGCGCAGCGCGGGCCGGCGATGCTGGCGCCCGCGTGCGACGCGATCGCGCCCGCCTGGATCGGCGCGCTGTTCGTCGCGGGCGCGGGGATCGGTTCGACGATCGCCTTCGCCCGCACGCTCGCCCTTCGCCTGGCCGGGCTGCTGGCCGCGGGCGTCGCCGCCGCCGCCACGCTGCGCTTCGCCGCCCCGGTCTGCACGGCGGGGCCGTTCGCGACGCTCGATCCCTTGGTCTACAAGGTCTGGTACCTGGGGGTGTCCGAAGGGCTGCCCGCGACTGCGCAGACCCCTGCGGTCGCGGCGATGCTCTACGCGCTGCCGCTGGTCGGGCTGGCGGGCGCGGCGGTCGCCTGGCGCGCAAGCGCGGGCGAGGCGCGGACGCGCTGGACCATGATGGGGGGAATCGCGGCCGCGGGCTTCGTCTTCTCGCTGCTCGTCGCGCGCGGCGCGGCGACCGCCAACGCGCTCGCGCTGCCGGGGGCCGCGTGGCTGCTCCACGCCTGGCTGACCCGCGCGCG
>SXHP01000327.1 GCA_005773165.1 Sphingomonadales bacterium
AAGTTCGCGGTCAATCGGCGCATCGATACGTACCGGGACATCGTCGACCGCGTCGTCGTGGTCGCCGATCCACGCTCCGGCGTGGACGCGGGTGAAGCAGGGCCGCGGCGCGGGGCGCGCCGCGGCCCTTTTTGTTGTGACATGGATCAAGTCGCGGGATCGCGCCCCGCCCTTCCCCGTTGTGTCGGCTCACGGATTCCGCAGGAGCAGACACATGGCCGCATCGAACGACGTTCTCCGATCGGTGTTCATCACCGGGCTGAAGAATGCGCACGGGGTCGAGCATCAGGCGCTCGCCCTGATGGACCGACAGATCGATCATCTCGCGAACTATCCCGAGATCAGCGACATGCTCCGCAAGCATCGCGCCGAGACCGAAGAGCAGATCACCCGTATCGACCAGATCCTCGACGGGTTGGGCGAGAGCGCCTCGGCCGTGAAGGACATCGCGTTGACCATCTCGGGCAACATGGCGGCGATCGCGCACGTCTTCGCGCCTGACGAGGTGCTGAAGAACAGCTTCGCGAACCACGCCTTCGAAAACTTCGAAGCGGCAGCCTATACGTCGCTGATCACGCTCGCCGATGCCGGTTCCTTCACCTCGGCGACCCCGTTGCTGCAGCAGTCGCTTTCGGAAGAGCAGCGCATGGCGCAATGGGTCCTCGACAACATCCCCGCGACCACGATGAAATACGTGTCCCTTCGCGCCGCCGGAGAGACCGCGGGCCACTGATCTCAGGATGGGAGCGGCGTTACTTTCGCTCCCATACCTTCCGGCCGCCGATCCAGGTCTCCTCGACCTTGGTCTGGCGCAACTCGCTCGGCGACGCATCGACGGGGTCGCGATCGACGATCGCAAAATCCGCGCGCTGCCCGGGTTGAAGCGATCCGAACTGCTGCTCCGCAAAGCCCGCATGAGCCGCGCCGCCGGTGAACCCCCACCATGCCTGCTCGCGCGTCACCCGCTCTTCCGGCCGCCAGCCGCCGAACGGCTGCCCGTTCGCGCCTTGCCGCGTGAACGCCGCCGCCCAGCCCGCGAACGGATCGGGGCTCTCGACCGGATAGTCGGAGCCGAACGCGAGCCTGCCGCCGTCCTTGAGCATCGACGACCAGGCATAAGCGCCCGTCAGTCGCGCGGGCCCCAATCGCGCCTCCGCCATGATCCGGTCGCTCGTCTGATGCACCGGCTGCATCGAAGCGATCACGCCGTGCTTGCCGAACCGCGCCAGTTCGGCGGGCGCGATAACCTGCGCATGCTCGATCCGCCAACGCCGATCGCCCTTATACGTCTCCGACAGCTCGGCGATCGCGTCGAGCACCTGCGCGTTCGCCTTGTCGCCGATCGCATGGACCGCGACCTGATAACCGTCCATCGCCGCGCGGCTCATCAGGTTGCGGATCACGTCATCGGACATGAAGCCGAGCCCGGTCTGCCCCGGTGCGTCGGCATAGGGCGCCTTCAGCCACGCCCCGCGCGATCCCAGCGCGCCGTCGCCGTAGAGCTTGACCCCGATCAGCCGCAGCCGGTCGCCGTACAGCCACGGCGTCGGCCTGCCCCCGCCGATCCGCACCGTGTCGTCGATCCCCGCGCCATAGCTGATGATCCTGACCCGGAGCGCGCCTGCGTCGCCCATCCGGCGAAAGCTCAGCCATTCGTCCAGCGTCGTGCCCATATCCGCGGTCGCGGTGATGCCGTAGCTCAGCAGGATGTCCTGCGCCTTCAGGAAGGCGGCGTCCCGATCCTTGGGGCTCGGCTGGGGCACGACCTTGCGGATCAGCTCCTGCGCCGCGTCGACGAACACGCCCGACGGATTCGCGCCGGCCTTCTCGATCCGCCCGCCCGCGGGCGAGACGCTCCGCGCAGTCACCGCCGCCGCCTTCATCGCAGCGGTGTTCGCCCACCCTGCGTGCCCGTCGACGCGCTCCAGGAAGACGGGTCGGTCGGGGACCACGTCGTCGAGGTCGGCCGCGGTGGGAAATCGGCCCAGCCCCCAGGCCTCCTGATTCCAGCCCCCGCCCGATATCCACTTCCGCTCGGGATTGGCCGCGGCATAGGCGCGGATGCGCTGCTTGGCGTCGTCGAGCGACTTGGCCTGCGACAGATCGAGCTCCAGCGCGCGAAAGCCCAGCCCCATGACGTGCCCGTGCGCGTCGATGAAGCCCGGGATCAGTACCCGCCCCTTCATGTCCGCGCGCCAGTCCGGCCGCTCCGGCCGCTTGTCCCGTGCGGACAGGAGCTTGACGATCTTGCCGTCGGGGGTGATCGTCATGCCGGTAAAGCGGGTGACCTTGCCGTCGGCGGCGACGGTGACGCCCTGGACATTGTCGACCAGCGCATCGGCGAAGGCGGGGGTCGGGAGGGCGAGGAGCGCCGTCGCAGCCAGAATCCGTCGTCCCAGCGAAGGCTGGGACCTCTTTGTGGCGGCAGGCGGACGCTCGAACAACGAGACCCCAGCCTTCGCTGGGGTGACGGAATGTTTTGCGGCGAAGCTGTGGTCACTCACTTCGGCAACCTCCGCACGAGCGCGCTCGTATCCTGCCGCGCACCGCCCATCGCCTGCACCTCCGCGTAGAACTGATCAACCAGCGCCGCCACCGGCAGCACCGCGCCGTTCCCACGCGCCTCGTCCAACGCCAAGCCCAGATCCTTGCGCATCCAATCGACCGCGAAGCCGAAATCGAACCGGTCCTCGCTCATCGACTCCCACCGGTTCACCATCTGCCAGCTCTGCGCCGCGCCGCCCGAGATCGCCTCCAGGACCTTGCCCGTATGGAGCCCGCTCTTCTGCGCGAACCGGAGCGCCTCTGCGACCCCCTGGATCACGCCCGCAATGGCGATCTGGTTGCACATCTTGGTCTGCTGCCCCGCCCCCGCCTCGCCGACATGGACGATCCGCGCCGCATAGGCCTGCATGAACGGCTCGGCTCTCGCGACCGCCTCGGCCGAGCCGCCGCACATGATCGACAACGCGCCCTTCTCCGCCCCCGCCTGCCCGCCGGAGACGGGCGCGTCGACGACGAACGCTCGCTCGCTCGCCAGCCGCCGCGCGATAGCGGCCGAGACGGTGGTATGATCTACGAACACCGCATCCTCGCGCATGCCTGAGAACGCGCCGTTTGTCCCCAGCGTCACCGCGGCGAGATCGTCGTCATTCCCCACGCACGCGAACACCGCGTCCGCCCCCCGCGCCGCCGCCGCGGGCGTGTCCGCCACCTCGAGCCCGGTCGCCTCCGCCTTCGCCCGCGTGCGGTTGAACACGACGACCTCGTGCCCCGCCCGCGCCAGATGCCCCGTCATCGGCGCGCCCATCACGCCGGTCCCGATGAATGCCAGTCTCGCCATGTGGCAGGCCTTACGGGTTTGCCGCACCGCTTGCCAACCTTCCGTCACCCCGGAACAAGTCCGGGGTGACGGAGGGTGTCGGGCGGCTGTCCGGGTTCCACTCACCCTGTCTATCCGCTACGCCTCACTCCATGGCCACCGCAGCGAAGCTCGACCCCGCCCTTCCCGTGACCCTCGACGACGTCCGCGCCGCGCACCGCCGGATCGCGCCGTCGATCGTCCGCACGCCGACCTTGGTCAGCAAGACGCTGAGCGACATGACCGGCGCGACCGTGTGGCTGAAGTTCGAGAACCTCCA
>SXHP01000328.1 GCA_005773165.1 Sphingomonadales bacterium
GACGTGGCTCTCGGCCGCCAGATGGGTGACGACATCGGGCCGGAACTCGGCGAGCGCCCCACGCACCGCGTCGGCGTCGCAGATGTCGCCCTGGACGAAGCGGTAGCGGTTGGACTGCGCCACCGTCTCCACGGTAGACAGCGAGCCCGCATAGGTCAGCTTGTCGAAGTTGAGCACCTCGTGCGCGGTGTTCTGGATGAGGTGGCGGACGAGCGCCGAGCCGATGAAGCCGGCCCCGCCGGTGACGACGATGCGCATGGGTGAATCCTCAGGCGAGGGGGGCGAGCGGACGCCCGTCATAGGGAAAGGGGCTGTCGAAGGCGGCTAGCGGCGGCTGGACCTTGTCCTTGGGCGATAGCTCGGGAGACGCGCCCGCGGGGATCGGCCAGTCGATCCCGGCCGAGTCCCAGGCGATGCCGCCGTCGGCCTCGGGCGCGTAGGTGTCCGAGCATTTGTAGGTCACTTCGCAATCGGGCTCCAGCGTCAGGAAGCCGTGGGCGAAGCCGACGGGCACGAAGAGCTGGCGGCCGTTCTCCGCGCTGAGCTCGGCTCCGACCCAGCGGCCATAGGTCGGCGAGCCCGCCCGCACGTCGACCGCGACGTCGAAGATGCGCCCGCGGATGCAGCGCACCAGCTTGTCCTGCGCGCGCGGCGGCGTCTGGAAGTGCAGCCCGCGCAAGGTGAACGCCGGAACCGACACCGAATGATTGTCCTGCACAAAGACGGCGGTGATGCCGAGCGCGGCGAAGGTGTCGCGGTTGTAGGTTTCGGTGAACCAGCCGCGGGCGTCGCCGTGACGCCTGGGCTCGATGATCCGAACGGGGTTGCTCATCACGTCGTCGCTGCCGCCCATCCCTGCAAGGCCGCTCGCTGCCGAACGACTCGGCGTTCACTAGCCGCGTTCATGCTCCCGCGAAACTCACGGCCGTGGTTAACTCGGCGCTTACCTCCACAATGCGCGGGTGCGCTCGTCGGCGCCGCGGAGACGCCCGAACCGGCCGACCTCGATGTCGCGGCGGAGGATGCGGGCGGGATTGCCGCCGACGATGCAGCGCGGCGGCACGTCGTCCATCACCACCGCGCCCGCCGCCACGATCGATTCGTCGCCGATCGTCACGCCCGGAAGCAGCGTCGATCCGCCGCCGATGAAGCAGCGCCGTCCGACCCGGATCGGCTTCACCGCGCCCGAGACCGGATCGCGGGTGTAGAGCAATGTCTTGAACGCGATCAGCGATTCGGGACCCACGGTGATCGCGCGCGGCCCCGCGGCCAGCATGCGGCTCGACAGTGAGATGCTGGCGGTCGGATCGATGACGATCGTTCCCGCTCGCGACAGCCAGTGCCGGCGCAGCCCGGTGACGACCTGACGGATGCGGCGCAACTTGTTCAACGATCGGATCACTTGTCGTCCCCTCAAGCCTTCGACCGACATTGTTCGTCAACCCGATCTCTCATATGCTCAGGTTCGATGGAAGACGGCGTCCGATCCCTCGCATGACCTTGCGCGAACGATGGCAGCGATTGGTGCAGGTGCGCGTCTGGGGCATGCGCATCGATCCCAGCGCGCGGATCGCGCCGACCGCGCTGATCGACCGCACATGGCCGCGCGGCGTCCATATCGGCGCGCGCTGCCTGATCGGCGAGGAAGCGGTGGTGCTCACGCACGATCTCACCCGCGGGATCTACCTCGACACGCGGATCGGCGACGACACGGTGGTGGGCGCGCGGGCGATCATCCTGCCGGGGGTCACCGTCGGCGCGCGCTGCACGATCAGTCCCGGCGCGCTCGTCAACCGCGACGTGCCCGACGGCGCGCACGCGATGGGCAATCCGGCGAAGATCGTGGCGCAGCACGCGTGGGGCGGCGCGTCTGGTGAAGGCACGACCTGATGACGGTGCTGACGGGCTATACGGACGAGACGGTCTCGGCGCGCTACCGGCGGCTGATCATCGCGCTGCTCGGCGTCGCCGCCTTCGCGTACGGCGCGATCTTCGCGCTGTACGGCACCTTTGTGCTGATGCAGCTGCTCGCGCCGTTCGCGGTCATCGCCGCGCTCAGCGTCTGGCTGCTGCCGGACACCGGGCGGGCCCCGGTGCGCATGCTCGACCGGCTGCTTCTGCTGTTCCTGGCGGTCGTGATCTGCTGGCCGAACTATCTCGCGCTTGCGCTGCCAGGCATGCCGTGGATCACGATGATCCGGCTGGTCGCGGTGCCGCTGGCGATCGTCATGCTGATGTGCCTGTCGACGTCCGAACACTTCCGCGCGGAGATGAAGGCGGTGCTGGCCGCGGCGCCGCCGATCTGGAAGCTGCTGGTCGCGTTTGCGGTGATCGCGTTCGTGTCGGTCGGCGTGTCGCGCGACATGGGCGCGTCGTTCAGCAAGTTTATCGTCGCGCAGCTCTACTGGACGCTGATCTTCTTCGCCGCCTGCTATGCGCTGTCCAAACCCGGCCGCGCGACCGCCTTTGTCTATGTCCTGTGGATCGGCTTCATCGTGGTCGCGCTGATCGCCGTGCAGGAATGGCGGCACAAGATCATCCCCTGGGCCGGGCACGTGCCGAACTTCCTCAAGGTCGAGGACGAGCTGCTGCAGAAGCTGCTGACCAGCGCGGGGCGCAAGGCGACCGGAATCTACCGGCTGAAAAGCGTGTTCACCACCGCGCTGGGCCTTGCCGAATATTGTGCGCTCTCCACACCCTTCCTGATCCACATGGCGGTCACCGCGCGGCGGATGGGCCTGCGGGTCGCAGCCGTCGGGTCGATCGTTCTCGCCTTCTGGGTGATCAGCCGCACCGACAGCCGGTTGGGCGCGGTCGGCTTTTTCCTGTCCTTCCTCCTGTACCTGCTGGCCTGGGGCGCGATGCGCTGGCGCAATCGTCCGGACAGCATCGCGGGGCCGGTGATCGTGCTGACCTATCCCGCGATCTTCTGCGCGTTCATGACCGCGTCGTTCTTTGTCCGTCGGCTGAGGGTGATGATGTGGGGCGGCGGCGCTCAGCAGGCGAGCTCGGACGCGCGGAAAGGGCAGATCGCCAAGGGCGTTCCGCAGGTCCTGTCGCACCCCTGGGGCTATGGCATCGGCCAGGGCAGCGACACGCTGAACTACCGGAACCTCGCGGGCGTGCCGAGCATCGACACCTATTACCTGTCGGTCGCGCTGGAATACGGGATCATCGGCTTTCTGGTCTATTACGGCATGTTCATCACGGCGGTCGTGATCGGCGGCCGCAACGCGCTCGACGCCAAGAGCGACGAGACCCGGCTGCTCGTCCCGCTGGTCATCTCCTTGCTCATATTCCTGATCATCAAGTCGGTCTTCTCGCAGGAGAGCAACCACCCGGTCGCCTTCGCGATGCTGGGCGCGATCGTGGCGCTGACGTACCGGGTGCGGCTGGAGCAGTCGCCGTACGCCGCGATCTCGCGGGCCGTCCGCGCGTTGCCGGCGCGCGCCGCGCCGGCCGAATAGCCGGCGGTCCGCGGTCCGGCGCTGTGCCGCGATGGAACGGCGTGAAGGCTTGCCCGGTCCCCCGTTCGCGATAAACATGCGCGCGGGGGTAAGCGTTCATGCAGACGATCTATGATTGGCTGGCCGTAGCCGCGTTCGCCGCTTTGATCGTCTTGTTCCTGCAGCGCTCCGCGTCCGACGATCCGCCGGACCGGCTTTGGCAGTATCTGCCCCCCGCGATCGGATGCGCGGTCGCCAATTATGTCGGCAATGCGGGATACGGCCTCGCCGCGGTCCTGATCCTGTGCGGGGCGGCGGCTTACGTCTTCCTTGTTCTCAAGCCCGGTCGGCAGGGCTGAACCCGATGAACGATGCGGAGCAGCCGCCCGCGGCGGCGCGGCCGACACGGCTGCAGTTCGTGGAGGCGGGACGCGGCCTCGCGGCCCTGGCGGTGGTGATCTTCCACGCCAACGCCAGCGCCAAGCAGTTCGGCGGCCCCTATTGGCATTGGCCCGCCTTTCTCGCGCACGGCGTCGACTTCTTCTTCGTCCTGTCGGGTTTCGTCATCCTCCATGCGCATGCGCGCGATGTCGGCCGCCCCGAACGGCTCAAGCCCTACATGCTGAAGCGGGCGATCAGGCTGCTGCCCGCGCTCTGGATCGTCGCGGGAGGCTGGGCGCTGCTGCGCTGGGCGGCGGGGGTGGACTTGGATCCGGCGGCGGTGGTCGGATCGCTGCTGCCCTATCCCTCGCTGGAGCCGACGGTCCCGCCCGCGGTCTGGACGCTGCGGCACGAAATCGTGTTCTACGTCCTGTTCGCGGTGTTGCTGCTGTCGCTGCGCGTCGGCGTGGCGCTGTTCGCATTGTGGCTGTGCCTGATCGTCGCGCAGACGGCGGCGGCGCTGAGCGGACGCCCGGTGACGGGCATTCCGGCCTTTTTCGTCGCGGGCTATTCCGCCCAGTTCATGCTCGGCATGGCGGTCTATCTTGCGCACCGACGGCGTCCGGCCTCCCCTTCCGCGGTTCCGCTCTGCTTCGGGCTGCTGTTGACGGTCATGATATCGATCGCGCTGGGACGTGCGGGGCTCAGCCGCGAGTCGCTCCACGATTATCATTCAACGGCCGCGACATGGGGGGCGCTGGCGCTGGGCGTCGGCTTTGCGGCGGTGCTGTACGGGCTGGTCAGGCTGGAGGGGTGCGTCAAGGGGCCGCCGCGCGGCCTGATCGCGCTCGGCGGCTGCTCCTACGCGCTCTATCTGGCGCATACGCCCGCCAACTCGCTGTCGCAGATCGTCGCGCGTCACCTTCCGCCATGGTTGAAGGCGGCGGGCGGGGGGCACCTGCTGCTGATCGCGGTGGGGATGCTGACGGGATGGCTGCTCCATCGTTATTGGGAGCGCCCGGTCATCGCCGCGCTCCGGCGCGCGACGGGGCTGTCGCCGCCGAAGCGGCCCGCCCTCGACGACCGCGCCGCGCTCCCGCCCGATTGGCAATCGACGGCGCTTACGCAACTGCGGTAGAGCGAACCCCGATCAACCCCGACCCGACACACGGCAAGGAGCGCCAATTGGCTTTCTGGAACAAACGACGCGGCGGTCCGCGCTCCAACGAGATGGGGGCCGGCGGCGATGCAAGCGCCGCGGCCGAAGATCTGTCGGCCGACCAGGGATCGCGGGGGCTGCCCTCGTTCCAGGAAAGCGTCGGCGGCGCGACCCGCAGCACGCGGTCCGATCCGCTGCGCGCGCGGATGCGGACCGCGTTCACGCCGTCGCAGCCCGTCTCCGACGTCAGGATGTTCGCCGGGCGGCACGATCTGCTGCGCTCGATCATCCGCGCGATCGAGGACCAGCACCTCCATGTGGTGCTGTTCGGCGACCGCGGGATCGGCAAGACCTCGACGCTCCACGTCCTGTCCGAGCTCGCGGGCAAGGCGGGGTATGTCGTGCGGTACACCTCGTCGGGGGAGAGCTCCAGCTTTGACGAGATCTTCCGGTCGGTCCTGGCGGACGTTCCGCTGTTGTACCATGCCGATTTCGATCCCGCGTTAGGCTCGGCCGAAGGTCAGGACACGCTGGCGTCGATCCTGCCGCCGCACCCGCTGACGGTGGCCGACGTCACCCGCATCATGGGCAAGCTGACCGCGACGCGCCTGCTGATCATCCTCGACGAGTTCGACCGGTGCGAATCGGAGCAGTTCCGCCGATCGATCGCCGAGCTGGTCAAGAACCTGTCCGACCGTTCGCTGCCGGTGCAGCTGGTGATCGGCGGGGTGGCGGCCAATCTGTCCGAGCTGATCGAATATCTCCCATCGATCCGGCGCAACATCCTGGGCCTGCCGATGCCCAGCATGACCACCGGCGAGCTGAAGGAGATCGTCGCGATCGGATCTGCGGTCAGCGGCCTCCCCTATGAGGCCGAGGCGGTCGAGCAGATCGCGGAAAGCGCCAACGGGTCGCCGTACCTCGGCAGCCTCCTCGGCCAGCATGCGGGCATCGCCGCGCTCGATCGCGGCGCGGAGGAGGTGAGCCGTCGCGACGTGCAGGCCGCGATCGCGCTTGCGCTGCGGGAGATGGAGCTGCGCATCTCGCCGGAGAGCCTGCGCGCGATCCGCGGCGTGACCGACGCGGCGCTGCAGGCGACGCTGGCGACGCTGGCGCGCGAGGCGCTGACCACACTGGGCCGGGTCGAGACGCCCGAACTCGCCGCGCACCGGGTCGCGATCGACCGGCCGAACCTGGACCGGCTCGAACGCGAGCATGGGGTGATCGAGCGGACCACGGCGGGGGGCGTCGAGGCGTATCGCTTTCGCGATCAGAGCGCGCCGCTGCTCGTCTGGCTGCAGAAGCTTCAGGCCGATGTCGCGCCGGAGGGCCGCGGCTGACCCCGCCGCCGGGCGGTAGCGCGGCCACCTTTTTTTGCCGTTGCGAGAAAGGGTTAAAAAATCCTTGTTGCCGCGCAGCACGAATCGTGCGAGCCGACGGCCCAGAGCACAGACGGGGGAGGGAATTGTCGCCGGCGACGGCGGCCCCGTGGTGATCTCGGTCGGCCTTCGGGACGGCGAAAAGGAGGAAGTAGGATGCGTAACGGACTTCAGACGGCGGCCATCCTCGCGGCCGGTCTCGCCTTCTCCACGCCCGCGCTGGCGGTGGACAACATGTCGACGCGGACCATTCCGCTGACCAGCAATGGTTCGGGCACGTTGACCGCGGACTTCATGCAGATGCCGGGGCGGGGCACCTTCCTCGACACGTTCCTGTTCCAGCTGCCGTCGTCGGGCCGCGTTTCGGTGCGGGTCACCTCGACCCAGACGGATGGGCCGCCCACCAACGTCAACTTCAATTCCACCAACGTGAAGTTCAACGGCCAGACGCTGGCGGTCAACTCGCGCGGCATCTTCGAACTGCGCACGCTGTTCGGGCAGGCGGTGAGCCCGGGCACGTCGACCCTGGTGATCCAGGGCGCGGCGGGCGCGCTCGGCACCTACACCGGCTCGCTCGCCTATGCGGTTCCCGAGCCCGCGATGTGGGCGCTGATGATCCTGGGCTTCGGGGTCACGGGCGCAGCGCTCCGCACGCGCCGCCGTCGCGTGAGCTTCTCGGCGGCTTGAGCCTTCGGCGGCCGATCCGCTCGGCCGCTTCCCTGCCGACCTCCGGCACGCCGTCGCAGGGGTGCTCGCGTCCGGACCGCTGCGCGTGCGCGCGCCGCCATGAGGGCTGAGGCGACGGCTTCGGCGGGAAGCGGCGCGAGCCGGTGGCGGGCAGGGCTCGCCGGGGTGACGGCGCTCGCGGCGGTGCTGGCGGCGCTCGGCTACCGGAACGCGCGCGCCGATCCGATCGTGCGCCGCGCCGATCTGCAGATGCCGCGGTGGCCCGCCGGCACCGCGCCGGTCACCGTGGCGGTGTTCGGCGACATTCACATGGGCAACGCCGCGATGGATGCGGCCAGGCTCCGCCGCATCGTCGGGCAGGTCAACCGGCTGCGCCCGGACCTGTTGGTGATCACCGGCGATCTGGTGAGCGGAGAAGGACGCGAGCAGGCGAGTCGCGCCGCGCCGGACCTTGCAGCCGCGCTGCGCCGCTTGCGCGCGCCGCTCGGCGTCCTGGCGGTTCCGGGCAACCATGACCATGACACCGACCCCGCGCTGCTCGCGCGCACCCTGAGGAGCGCGGGTGTCACCCTGCTCGTCAATGACGCGGTGCGTCGCGGACCGCTCGCGATCGGCGGGCTGGACGACCCGGCGACCGGGCGGGAGCGGGAGGTGCCGGTGCTGGCGGCGCTCCGCGAGCAGCCGGGCGCGCGGCTGGTGGTGGCGCACTCGCCCAAGCCGATCTGGCGGCTGCCCAAGGACGGCACGGTGCTGCTCGCCGGGCATACGCATTGCGGGCAGATCGCGGTCCCGATCCTCTGGCGAATGATGGCGAAGACTCCCGATTTCCGCTGCGGCATCGTCCAGGACCGCCGCCGCACCACGATCGTCACCGCCGGTCTGGGGACAAGCCGGGTTCCGCTGCGACTCGGCGCGCCGCCCGATCTCTGGCTGCTGACGCTGGGTCCGATCCGGCGCGGTCAAGCGGTGCGGTGACCCGCGTCAGATTGCTCGGTTAAGCCGGCAAGCACCTGTTCAGCGGTGAAACAGTCGCTCCCACGCCGCATGGAACTTCTCGTGCAGAATAGCGCTGCGGACCCGAAGCGTGTAAAGAGGGGTCGAAGGAGCTTCCATGGCGGACGATTTGGCGGCGGTCGCGGTGCGCATGCGGCGGCAGCAGCAATCGCTGATACTGGCGTTCATGCTGCTGAGCGCGGCGGTCGCCGCGACGTGGAACACGCGCCGCGCGCTGCTGAAGCTGGAGCCGACGCCCACCGCCTTCACCGCGGTGGGATCCCCGCCGATCGCGGTCGCCGGCGGCGTGCCTCCTGTCGCGCGCGGGTTCGCGCAGCCGGGGGTGGGCGGTCCGTTCGTGCCTGCGTTCAGAAGTCCCGCGGCTGTGCCTCCGGCAGTCCCCGGTTCCCGCGCGGCGACTCCGGTGATTCCGCTGACCCCGGCTCCGGGCGTGGACGCCCAACCGGCGGAGCTTGCGGCGGCCCCGGTCGGCCCCTCGCCCGGGACCGGCGCCGGCGCCGGGGCCGGGGCTGCGCCGACTGCGCTGGCGTTCAATTTCGCGCCTGCACGCGGCGGCTCCGCGCCCGTGTTCGCAGGGCCGGGCGGCGGCGCTGGCGGCGGAGGCGCGACGCCGGGAACGCCGACCGATCCGGCGACCCCTCCGGTGCCGGTGACGCCGACGAACCCGGTCATGCCCCCGGCTCCGGTGACGCCGACCGTGCCGGTGACCCCGACCGTTCCGGTGACGCCGACCGTGCCGGTGACTCCGACGCCGCCGACTCCGCCCGTCACGCCGACCAACCCGACGCCGCCCGTGGACCCGACCCCGCCGACTCCGATCAATCCGGTGACGCCGACACCGCCGACGACCCCGACAAACCCGACGCCGCCGACCCCGCCGACGACGCCGACGAACCCCGTCGTGAACCCGCCGTCGCCGCCGATCGCGGCTATTCCGGAGCCGAGCGTGTGGCTGTTGTCGATCCTGGGGTTCGGGGTGATCGGCGGCAGCATGAGGCGGCGGCGGCGGCAAGCGGCCGCGACGCGGGCGTCACTCGATCGTGAGCCGGTCCCCGCGCTGGGTCACTGACCGGAGCTGCGACAGCACGTCCTGACCGAGCAGCGAGGTCGCGGGTCCGGCGTCGGGCAGCGCGGCCGCAAGATCGTTCATCGTGTGACCGGCGACGCTGATCGCGCCGATGCGCGCCCAGCGCATCGCCGCGCCGCCGCCTGCGGTCGCCAGCGTCGCCGTGCCCGCGATCTGGCCGTCGCGCCACGCGATGCGGCGCGCATCCGCGGGGCTCAGCACGGTGACGTTCGCGCCGGTGTCGACCACGAAGCGCACCGGCACGCCGTCGACCGCCGCCACAAGGTAGAACAGCCCGTCGCCGGCCCGCTGCAGCACGTGACGGGCGGGGCCGCTTTTGCTTTCGCCGGGCAGGCCGACGCGCGCCATCTGCGCGACCGGTCGACTGTCCCGCGCCGGGGCGGGCGGCTGCTGGATCAGCCCCGCGCCCGCGGTCGCAGCGGCGAGGCCGATGAACATCCGCAGGGGCGAGCGCCAATCCATGCCCCGGCTTGTGCGCCAGCCGATTGAGCGTGGGATGTACCGCCTTGCTTAACGGCGCGGAAACCGAAACCTCAGCCTGGCGTCGCCGCATCCGCATCGGGGGCCAGCGCGGCGAGCCGGCGTCGGCGGCGGCGGAACAGCAGGGCGAAGAGCCCGGCGACCAGCCCGAAGGCGGCGCACTGGGCGGCCGCAGCGTACCAGGTCCAGCGCAGCGTGGCGGCCGAGCGGAGCAGGGCATAAGGGCGATCGTCGAGGATGACGCCCGCGCCCTGGTAGAGCGGCGCAAGCTCGCGCGCTGCGGGGAAGCGGCGGAGCAGCCCCTGACGCGGCGCGTGCCAGCGCTCGCGCGGGGTCTCGCCGCGGGTGAGCTCGACAAGGTAGCGGGCGCGTCCCTCCCGATCGACGATCGGCGCGAAGAAGAGCTGCTGCCGCGCGAAAAGCACCGTGCGGGTGAGCACCGCGATGCGGGTCATGTCGACGCGCCCGATCACCAGCGCGGGTCCCTCCACCGGCGCTGCGCCGCTTGACGCGTCGACCGTCCTGACCGGGCCGGCATCGCTCAGCCGCTCGGCCGTCGTGTAACAGACCAGCGCGCCGACGACCCCGATGAGCGCGAGCACCGCCGACAATCGGAGCAGCCGCGTTTCGCCCGCCAGCGCCCGCCGATAATGCTCCGCCGGAGCGATCGCATCCGCGTCGCGGCGGCGGCGGCGAACCGCGAGAACCAGCAGGACGAGCAGGAGCCCCAGCAACACGGCGAGCGCGACCGTCAGCGTCGGCCAGTAGCGATCGGCCGCGCCGAACTGCCATTCGGCGGCGCGGGCCACGAGACCGACGTATTCGGCCCCCTGCCACAGCAACACGGCGGCGACCGCGCAGGCGGTTACGGTGACGGCGCCGTCCAGTGCGAATCGGCGGCGGTTGGCAGTCGTCATGTTCGACGCTCCCCCCTTCATGATGGTCGACCCCGACCTCTACACGAGCGGAACCGCCCGTCCGCAAAATCCTGCCGCGTCGTGCTCGCCGTGGCCAGCTTATTCTCGCCGCCAGATGCAGCGCTGCTGCGGGTTTCCGAACGACCGGATGTTGCATCGCGCGATTTTTCCGCTGTCCTACAGCTTGCCTGTGAACATATCGGGAACACGCGTCGATTCGCGTGCGGACCGGCGCGGAACCTCGACAGGAGATGCACCATGCCGACCGATCCTTTCGCGAACACGCTCGACGGGCTGGGCGCGCCCGCTCGCGCGCCTTACCCCCTCACGCCGAGCGACACGGACGCGCTCCCCGTGCTGCCCAAAGCGCTGTACGTGGGCACGGGCGGGCACCTGGTCCTGCGCGGCGTCGACGGGACCGCGGACGTGACCTTGCGTAACGTCGCCGCGGGGCAGATCGTCGACATCCGCGCCAGCCACGTGCGCGCGACCGGCACGACCGCGGCCGACCTGGTGGCGCTGGTCTGATGCGGGGCGACCGCTATTCGATCGGGCGGGCGGCGCGACGCCGGTGGGAGCGCGGCGCTGCGCCTCCGCCATCCCCCCAGCCGCTCGCGCCGGGCGCCGCGCCGACGGCCTTCGCGTCGCCGCCAGCGCTCCATTATCACATTCCCGCGGGCTCGACCGTCGCCACCCAGACGATCGCCGCGCAACCCGCGGCGGTGCAGGCGGCGACCGCGGTGAGCGACCTGCGCGGGCTGGCGCATGCGACCAACGCGCTCGGATCGGGGCCCCTGGTGATGGTCGACGCGTTGGGACGCAAGTTCCTGCGCTTCACAAACACGGCCGGAACCGGGACCAACGGCGACGGCCCGAACGGGCCCAATTTGCTCCGGGTCGGGACCGCGTTCACGGCCTCGCAGCGCGCGGTCGCCTGCTTCATGGTCGGGCGGCACCACAAGGCGAGCACCACCACCTTCTTCTCGCTGGGGGTCGCGGGCGCGTCGCCGCCCAACACCGGCGGGGGCGTGTTGCGCACCGCTGCGCTGGCGAGCGGCGGCTCGGTCGCGCTTTTCGGAGCGGGCAGCCGTCCGGCGACGGGCGCGAGCGCGAACGTCGCGGCGCTTTATCCGGGGTCGCAGCTGCAGGTGCTCGGCACGTCGTCGCGATCGGTGTCGGGGACTGGCGCGAACGGCGGTCAACGGCTGTCGATCAACCTGCACGCGGGCAATGTCGACCGCTCCTCCGCCGCGCTGTCGGGCGTCGGCGCGACCATCGGCAGCTATGCCTTTGCGCCGGGATCGAGCGATCATTTCGACCTCTACGAGATGGTCGTGTTCACCGGCGAGCTGACCGACGCGCAGCATGACGCGGTCGCAGCGGCGCTGGTCGCGAACTGGTCCATCCCGGCGGTCACCGACCAGCTCGTGCTGGAGGGCGACAGCATCACCGCAGGGATCCCCGATGCGGGCGGCGCGGCGGGAACGGGGGTGATCTCCGGCGGCTCGCTCGGGATGCTGCTCACCGAACCCGGCGCCGAGCTGATCCCGCCGACGTGCCGCGTGATCAACCAGGGGGTGAGCGGCAATGCGGTGGCCAATCTCGTCGCGCGGCGCGACTCGACCGGCGCGGTGTTCGACGCCGGGCGGCTGGCGGCCGGGCGCAACATCGTCGCGGTCCAGATCGGGCGCAACGACTGGACCTCGGCTCCGGCGAGCGGGACGGCGACGTACCAGGCGATCGTGGCTATGCTCAATACCGCGGCGACCGGCTATCTCCAGCGCGGCTGGGAAGTCGTGCAGGCGATCAACATCGCCGCTTCGGCGAGCGTGCAGGGAGCGAACGACGTCCAGCGGGCGGCGCTGCGCGACCCGCAGTTCCTCGTCGACACGCTGTCGGGCGCGGGACAGGCGCATGCGGGCAAGGTCACGCGGTTGGAGCTTGCGCTGATCGCATCGGGCGGGACGGACGTGTTCAAGGACGCCGCCGCCGCCGCGACCGACGCGGCGGTCTATCAGGGCGCCAGCAAGACGCATCCGACCCGCGATGTCGGCACCCCGTTGATGGCGACCGGCGGCGACACGCCGCACCACGGCTATGGCGCGATTTTGTGAGCCGGCGGGGAGCGGCGTAGGCGCCAGCGGCGGCGTAGGCCTCCCCTGGCCGCCTGCGCCGCCGCGATACCGCGAAGATGATCGGCGAGGAAGGCGAGCAGCGCCTGGGGGTCGGTCGTCGCGCTGACCGGGGCTGCGGCGCGCGCGACGTGAAGGGCTTCGGCGAACTCGGCGTCGTCCCGCGCGCTGGCGATCAGGCCGCGGCTGACGAAGGCGTCGACGATCTCGCTCTGATGGTCGTCGTAATGCTCGCCCAGGTCGAAGCGTCGGGGAATCGCGATAACCCGACAGCTCGCGCGCAAGCCCGTGATCAGCGACCCCGTGCCGCCGTGACAGACGAGCAGGTCGGCGCGGCGCTGAAGGTCCTGCAGCGCGTCGAAGGGGAGCGTCTCCACCGTCTCCAGCCCGTCGGGCCGGACGCCGCCGATGCCGGTCTGGACGATCACCCGCTCCGGGATCAGCCCCGCCGCGTGCGCCCGCGCGACCGTTTCGACCAGCCGGTCGAAGGGCAGGGTGGCGCCGACGGTGGCGACGAGCAGCGCCTCCTTGGGTGGGCGGGGGGCGTCGAGCACGCGAAAGGGATCAAAGACCAGCGCGCCGGGCCATTTCGCAGCCGACGCGGCCGATTGCGCGATGCGGACGTGGGCGAGCGGTCCGGCCGCCCTCGCGAACTTCGACGGCGCGTCGAACCGCGCGAACGAATCGATCAGGATCACGTGCGCGCCGATGAGCCGCGCCCACAGCACCACGAACAGCTGCGAGCCCGAGCCGGTGGTGATCACCGCGTCGGGCCGCTCGCGCCGGATGATCGCGGCGGAGCGCACGATGCTGGCGAGCGCCAAGCGAAGCATGCGGACCGGCGCGCCGAGCCGCGCCTGGCCGAGCGCGAAGTGCGGCACGAGGTGGACGCGGTGACGCGCGGCGAGCGTCTGGGCGATGCCGCTCTCCTCCGTCACGAACGCGCAGTCGGCGTCGCGCCACACCGGCTCCAGATCGAGCAATTGACGCAGGTGCCCACCGCCCGCGGCCGAAAGGCACAGGCGCAGCGGCGCACCCGCCGCAGTCGTCGTTTCCGGAGCGGAGGGACCCGTGCTTCTTATCTCGGCCGTAACAATCTCGTCCTATGGACAGGGGCGAACGCCTGTGCGACGCGCCCCGGCGGTCGCGCACCTGGTAGAGTTAGACAGCTTGAAACCGAACCTCAACCTCATCCTGCTCGGCTGCGCGCTCGCGATCGGCGGATGCGACCGGGAGCGCGCCGCGCCGACGGGCCAGGTCGTGGCGACGGTGAACGGACAGGAGATCACGCTGGAGGATCTCAACGCCGAAACCGGCGCGATCGGCCCTGCCGGCGATCCGGGCGCGCGCAAGGCGGTGGAGCAGGCGGCGCTCCAGCAGATCGTCGCCCGCACGATCGTCGCCGACCACGCCAAGGGGCAGAAGCTGGACCAGACCCCGCTCGCCGCCATCCTGCGCCGCCGCGCCGAGCAGGAGGCGCTGGCCGGGCTGGTCCAGCGCAAGCTGACCGCGGACGTGCCGCCGCCGTCGCGCGAGGAGGTGGAGCTGTTCATCCGCGACCATCCGGCGAGCTTCGCGCAGCGGCGCGTCTTCGTGGTCGACCAGATCACCGCGTCCGACCTGCCGCCCTCTCTGTTGCGCGCGCTTGAGGGCTTCACGACGCTCGCCGAGGTGCGGCAGGCCTATGCCAAGGCGGGGATCAAATACGCGCAGACGTTGGGCACGATCGACGCGCTCGCGATCGACGCGGCGGCGGCGGAGAAGCTGGCGGACCTGCCGGTCGGCACGATGTTCATTTCGCCCGAAGGCAAGCTCGTCCGCGTCAATCGCGTGCGCGAGGTCGCGACCTCGCCCGTGACCGGCGACGATGCGACCCGGATCGCACGCGCGACGATCCTGAACGGGCGCGCGGCCGCGCTGACGCAGCGGCAGCTCGCCGCGATCGTCGAAAAGGGCATGGCAGGCGTCCGCTACAATGCGGCGTTCGAACCGGCGCAGAGTGCGTCCGCGAAGACGGGAGGCGGCCGATGACGGCGTCCAGCGACGCTCACGCGGGCCGCGCGTTGCGGATCGGGCTGCTCTGGCATTCGACCAACTCGGGCAATCTGGGGGTGGGGGCGCTGACCCTGGCCAACGTGGCCATCGCGCGCAAGGTGGCGCAAGACCGGGGATACCGGCCGCACTTCGTCGTCATGGGGATGCGCGACAACGACGCGCCGACGGGCGACTTCCGCGCGCTGGAGAGCTTTCCAATCGACACCCGCGCGATGCTGTCGCCCCGCGGCTTCTGGCGTGCGGCGGGCCGGGTCGACTGCGTGCTCGACATCGGCGCGGGCGACAGCTTCGCCGAGATCTACGGCCCGAAGCGGTTCGCGTTCCTGTGGCTGAGCAAGCTGATGGTGGAGCAACGCGGCGTGCCGCTGCTGCTGTCGCCGCAGACGATCGGGCCGTTCACCAAGCGCGCCTATCGGACGCTCGCCGCCTTTGTCATGCGCCGCGCGGCCGCGGGGGTGGCGCGCGACGAGAAGTCGCTCGCCGCCGCGCGCGCGCTCGCGCCCGACGCGCGGGTGCTGCTGTCGGCGGACGTCGCGTTCGAACTGCCGTACGAAAGCCGTGCGGCGGAGCGCGGGCAGGGGCGGCTGCGGGTCGGGGTCAACGCGTCGGGGCTGTTGTTCCACCAGGCCGGATCGGGGCGGAATCGCTTCGGGCTGGAGATGGACTATGCCGCGTTCACCCGGAGGCTGATCGCGGCGCTGCACGCGCGCGGCGACTCGGAGGTCCATCTGGTCACCCATGCGACCAGCGACCGCGACCCGACCGACGACGACCGTGCGCTCGCCGACCGGCTGGCGGCCGAGTTCCCCCACGCGATCCGCGCGCCCGACTTCGCCGGGCCGTCGGAGGCGAAGTCGTACATCTCCGGGCTCGACTTCCTCGTCGCAGGCCGGATGCATGCGTGCATCGGCGCCTTCTCGTCGGGGACGCCGGTGGTGCCGGTGGCGTACAGCCGCAAGTTCGACGGGCTGTTCGGGATGCTGGGCTATACCGACATGCTGCCGGTGCGCGGGTACGACGCGGACGGCGCGGTCGCGTTCGTGCTCGACGCGCTCGACCGCCGGAGCGAGCTCGCCGCGGCGGAAGCTGCGGGCATGAGCAAGGTCACCGCGCTGCTCGACGCCTATCGCGCCGCGCTCGCCGATCTGTTCGACCAGGCGGCGCGGAGGCAGGGGTGACGATCGGATCGCCGACGGTGCGCCGCGTGCTCGCGGGCGAATTGTGCTCGGGCTGCGGGCTGTGCGCAGGGATCGCGCCCGACGCGATCACGATGACGACGGTCGCGCCGGGTTACAGCCGGCCGCAGCAGCACGGCGCGGTGTCGGGCCGGGCGGAGCAGGCGATCGCGCGCGCCTGCCCCGGATCGGTCGTCGCGCCCTGGCAGGCGGCGCCGGGGCGACACCCCTATTGGGGGCCGTACCACCGCGTGCTGACGGGCCACGCGACCGATCCGGGCGTGCGCCACGCGGGATCGTCCGGCGGCGCGATCACCGCGCTGGCTATCCACGCGCTGCGCACCGGGCTGGTGCAGCGGGTGATCCACGTCGTCGCCGACCCCGATCTGCCGACGCGCAACATCACCGTGGTGTCGACCACGCCGGAGGCGGTGCTTGCGGGCGCGGGCTCGCGCTACGCCGCCTCCTCGCCGCTCGCCGACATCGACGAGCTGCTCGCGGGGGAGGGCCGGATCGCGTTCATCGGCAAGCCCTGCGACGTGTCCGCGCTGCGCCAGCTGGCGACGGTCGACGCCCGCGTCGACGCGCAGGTGCCGGTGATGCTGGCCTTTTTCTGCGCCGGTCTGCCGAGCCATGCGGGCGCCGACCGCATCGTCCGCGACATGGGGCTGGAGCCCGACGAGGTGGTCGCGTTCCGGTATCGCGGCAACGGCTGGCCGGGCCTGACCCGCGCGGAGACGCGCGACGGGCGAGTCGGCGAGATGCGCTACGCCGACAGCTGGGGCGGGCAGCTCTCGCGCGAGGTCCAGTTCCGCTGCAAGATCTGCCCGGACGCGGTCGGCGGCGTCGCGGACGTGGCCGCGGCCGACGCCTGGTACGGCGGCGAGACCGGTTATCCGCAGTTCGAGGAAGGGGACGGGCGCAGCCTGGTGATCACCCGGACGCCCGCGGGCGAATCGCTGCTCGACGCGGCGGTCGCGGCGGGCGCCATGGCGGTGTCGCCGCTCGCGATCGAGGAGATCGACCTGATGCAGCCGTCGCAGGCGCGCCGCAAGCGGGCGGTCGCCGCGCGAACCGCGGCGTGCGCGGCCACGCTCCAGCCGCGGCCCGAGATGGAGGGGCTGGATGTCCTCGCCGCCGCGCGCCGCGGTTCGGCCAAGGAGGCGGCGATCAACCTGGCGGGCACGGCGCGCCGCATCCTGCAGGGCCGCAGATGAGTGCCGCCGCGGGATTCCCGCAGACGCTTGCCGTTAGACATGGGCGGGAACTCGCGGTACGGCATCGCGGGGGTACAGGCATGGCGATGCGCGCGCGAACACGACATCCTTTTGCCGTCTACGGCGCGGCGGCGTGCCTGGCGGGCGGCCTTGCCGGACCCGTATCGGCGCAGCAGCAGGCCAAGCCCGTGACGATCACGGCGGGGATCGACGTGCGCCACGACGACAACGTCGCACGGGCGAGCGCCGCACGGGCCGCGCTGCGCGGGGTGCGGCAGGGCGACCAAAGCGTGTCGCCGAACGTCTCGGTCGTGGTGCTGAAGCCGCTGGGACGGCATCAGGTGTCGCTCGACGGGACGCTCGCCTACGATTTCTACCGGCGGAACAGCTTCCTCAACCGCGAACGGATCGGCGTGACCGGCTCCGGGCTGCTGCAGGTCTCGCGTTGCGCGATCACCGTCTCCCCCGCGTTCAGCCGCCGGCAGAGCGACCTCGGCGAGATCGCGATCCCGCGGGGCGGCGGGCGCGACTCGGTCCGCAACGTCCAGACGACGCAGGTCTACGGCGGCACGGTGGAATGCGGCGGCGACATCGGCCTGAGGCCGATCGCCGGGATCGAGCGCACCATCCAGGACAACAGCACCGATTTCCGGCAGTTCTCGGACAATCGCCGGACGAACTACGTCGCGGGTCTCGGCTATGCGCGGCCGACCTTCGGCAAGCTGCAGATCCTGCTCGGCATCGACGACGTCACCTATCCCAACCGCCCGCCGATCGGCGACGAGGAGGACGGCTTTACGGCGCGTCAGGGCGGCGTGCGCTTTCAGCGCGAGATCGGCGCCAACCTCCAGGCGACGGCGCAGGTCAATTACATGACGCTGCGCCCGCGGCGAGCGGACGCACCGGACTTCAAGGGCGTGACCTATGATCTGAGCCTGCTTGCGACGCTCGCGGACCGGCTGCAGATCGAGGCCGCGCTGAGCCGGTCGGCGCAGCCCGCGCTCCAGTCCGATGCGTCCTACCGCGTCGAGCGGCAGTGGGCTGTGTCAGGAACATATGCGCTGTCCTCGTTGCTGTCGCTCAACGCCGATGCGACGTTCGTCAAGCGGCGCTACGCGGGCGAGCGGCCGACGTTCGGCCCGTTGCTCGGCGACGACCGCCGCGACACCTATGCGGCGGGCGCGACCTATGAATTCTCGCCGCGGCTGCAGTTCGCGGCCAACGTGCGCTATCAGACGCGCGAAGCCGGCGATCCGTTCTACAGCTTCAACAGCCTGAGCGAAGTCGTGTCGGTCAAGTTCGTGTATTGAGAGTGAGCAGATGATGATGAAGGCAGTGGTGAACTGGGCAAGGGCGCTCGCCGCGGTGGCGATGCTGACGCTCTGCGCGCCCGTCGTCGCAGCCCAGGCGCCCGCCGCGCGGCCCGCCGCGGGCGCGCCCGCCGTGTCGCTCGCGGACGGCTATGTGCTCGGGCCGGGCGACGTGATTGAAGTGTCGCTGCTCGGCCGCGACGATTACCGGGCGCGGGTCCAGGTCCAGACCGACGGCACGGTCCAATTGCCGTTCATCAATTCGATCCCCGCCGCGAACAAGACGGTGCTGACCCTGCGCGAGGATATCGCGGGCCGGCTGAAGACCGGCGGCTTTTTTACCGCGCCGATCGTCAGCATCACCGTCGCCACCTACGCCAGCCGCTATGTGGTGGTGCTGGGCGAAGTGACCTCGCCCGGCGTCGTTCCCATCGACCGCGCGTATCGCGCGTCCGAGATCCTGGCGCGGGTCGGCGGGGTCAAGCCGAGCGCGGCGGATGTGCTCACCGTCCGCCGCGCGGGCGGGGAAGAGCTCAACCTGCCGATCGAGCGGATTGCGGTCGGCTCCGCGTCCGACGATCCGGTGATCGAGCCGGGCGACAAGATCTTCGTGGCGCAGGCTCCCACCTTCTACATCTACGGCCAGGTGAACGCGCCCGGCACGTTCAAGGTGGCTCCGGGCATGACGCTGCGGATGGCGCTGGCGCAGGGCGGCGGGCTCACCGATCGCGGCTCGGAAAAGCGGGTCAAGCTGTTCCGGGGAGGCAAGGAGGTCGCCAAGCCGGGGCTGAACGATCCGGTGATGGGCGGCGACGTGCTCGTCGCCGGCGAGCGCTTCTTCTAAAGCGCGGCCTTCAGGAGACCTCACGTGAGCTTTCATCAATTCTTCCGCATCCTGTGGGCTCGACGCGCGCTGATCCTGCTGACCACGGTCGCCGCGCTGATCGCGGCGCTGCTGGTAATCCGCATCGTGCCGCAACGCTATGATGCGACGTCGCGGGTCATGCTCGATCTCGTCAAACCCGATCCGGTGTCGGGCGAGGGCATATCGGCCGCGTTCGCGCGCGCCTACACCAAGACGCAGTCCGAACTGATCCGCGATTATCGCGTCGCCGGGCGGGTGGTCGATCAGCTCGGCTGGACGCGTTCGCCGCTGTACGTGGCCGCGTATCGCGCGCGCGACCCGGACGACAAGCGCGACCTCCGCCGCTGGCTCGCCCAATTGGTGATCGACCGCACCAAGGTGGGTCTGATCGATTCGAGCAACATCCTGGAGATCACCACCAGTTCGACGACGCCTGAATCCGCGCGGGTCATCGCCGACGCCCTGCGTCAGGCCTATATCGACCAGACCCTGTCGTTCAAGCGCGACGACGCGGCGCAGGCGGCGGGGTGGTTCGAGCAGCAGGCGCAGCAGCTGCGCACGCGGCTGAGCGAGGCGGAGGCGAAGAAGAGCGCGTTCGAGCGGGCGAACGGCGTGCTGCTGGAGGGCGACACCACCGACAGCGAGGAGGCGCGGCTGAAGGTGCTGGCGTCGACGTCGGCGGTGCCCGCCCCCTCCGTCGCCGCGCCGGCGGTCGCCGCCGCCTCGCCGATGGCGGGTCAGCTCGCGCAGATCGACGCGCAGATCGCGGTCGCGGCGAGGACGCTGGGGCCGAACAATCCGACGCTGATCGCGCTGCAGCAGCAGCGGGGCGCGATAGCCCAGGCCGCGGGGCGCGAGGCGGCGGCGACCCGCGCCGCGGCGCGGGGCGGGGCGGTCGCGAGCGGACCGTCGCTCGATTCGCTCTACCGGCAGCAGCAGCAAAAGGTGCTGGCGCAGCGCGGCAAGGTGGCGGAGGCGCGTCAGCTGGCGACCGACGTCGTGCTGCTGCGCGACCAATACGCCAAGACCGCGGCGCGAGCGGCGGACCTGCAACGCCAGGCGGCGTCGACCGACACGGGTCTGACCGTGCTCGGCAGCGCGGTGGCGCCCTCCAATCCCGCCTTCCCGAACAAGCGCCTGATCATCCTGGGGGCGCTGGCGCTCGGGCTCGGCCTGGGCATGGTCGTTTCGGTGTTCATGGAGCTGCTGCGCCGTCGCGTCCGCGGGGCCGACGACCTTCGGCTTGCGGGCGTGCCGGTGCTGGGGGCGCTGTCTCCGCTGCCGGCGCCGGCGCAGACCGGCCTTGATCGTCTGACGACGACGCTCGGCCTTCCCCGGCTGGGGCATAGCCCGGCATGACGAACGAGCGGGTCGCGCGCGGCGAGTTGGTGAAGGTCGCGCCGGATGCGCCGCCGTTCCGCTTTTCGCCCAAGCTGACGGTGCTGTCCGATCCGGGGAGCGTCCAGGCCGAGGAGATCGGCGCGCTGCGCACCCATCTGCTCGCTAAGCACCTGCGCGAGCGGCGGCGGTCGCTGCTGATCTGCGGGGCGTCGCCCGACGTCGGCTGCACCCATGTCACCGTCAGCATCGGCGCGGCGCTGGCCGCGGCTGGGGTGCGGACGCTGATCATCGACGCCAACATGCGCGATCCCGGGGTCGAGCGGCTGATC
>SXHP01000041.1 GCA_005773165.1 Sphingomonadales bacterium
GACCCCGCCGCCGGTGATGCGGTTGCGGTCGATCACGACACGCTCCGTCGCCGATTCGGCACCGAACAGCGGCAGCATGTCGCGCTGCGCCCAATGGCAGCCGGCGCGATAGCCGCGGAGCAGCCCGGCCGCAGCGAGGATCAGCGATCCGGTGCATACGCTGGTCACCCACGTCGCCTGCGCGCCGATCGCGGCGACCCACGCCATCGCGTCGTCATCTGCGACGACTGTGTTGACCCCCAAGCCGCCGGGTACGCAAACGATGTCGGCCTCCCGCACATCGCCGAAGGTTGCGGTCGGCAATATCGCGAAGCCCGCGTCGGTCATCACCGGATCGCGGGTCTTCCAGACAAGATCGAGCTTCGCGTCGCCGAGCCGCGACAGCACCTGCGCGGGGCCGGTCAGGTCCGGCTGGGTGAGGCCGGGAAAGAGCAGAAAGGCGATCTGGAGCGGTTCAGCCATATGGGACTCCTCGCTGACGGTGGATCAGCCACGCGATGACCGGCAGCGCGATCACGGCCCAGAGCGCGAAGCCGGCCCAGGGCGACCAGCCCCACCATTCGTTGGCGACGGTGCGGAGCTCGCCGTTGCGGAACCGGAAGTCGATCACCGCGCTCCATATCGGGAAGCTGAAGTTCGGAGGCGCAAGGATTTCGGCGGAGGCGATCGCGGCGTTGATCGCGATCGACACGCCAAGCACTGCGCCGGCGACTATGCGCTCGATCCGCGCGGCCAAGTTCCAATAAAACGCGATGCCCAGCGCCAGCAGCCCCGCGATCGGCATCGCGAGCCGGGGTCCCGTGCTGTTGCCGCCGTCCCAATAGAAATAGGCGGCGTTGACCAGCAGCCCGACTGCGGCCACCCCGATCGCCATCCACCCGGCGGCGCGGGTCGCCGCGTCGCGGGTCATGCGGGCGAGCCCCAACGCTCCGAAGACCAGTATTGGCGCCACCCAGAACAGGCCGCGACGCTGGCCGAAGGTGATTTCCAGCAGCACCCGCGGGTCCGGCCAGGTGAGCCCGAACAGCCCCCGGCTCATCCCCTCCCAACCGACCACGCCCTGATAGCCGAGGCGGAACGGCGTGCCGAACGCGACGAGATTGTAGCCGAGCAGCGGCACGATCGCCGCGACTCCCCCTGCGAGGAACGCCGCCAGCGCGCGCCAGGGGCCGCGGCGCACGCGCCAGACGATCCAGACGCCGATCGCACTCCCCGCGAGCACCGCCTGATGCTCGATCACCACCGCCCAGCCGAGCGCGGCCCCCGCGAGCGCAGCGTAGCCGAGGCGCTCGGCGCGCAGTCCCGCCCAGGCGGCGATCACGTAGAGCGCGGCGACCGCGGCATGGCCGAACAATGTCGTCGACCAGCCCCAGATCGGCGTGCCGAGCGCAAAGGCGAGCGCGGCCGCCAGCGCGCCGCCGCGGCTCGCGCCGAGACCCAGCGCGAGGTCGAACAGCAGCGCAGCGGCGATCGCGGTGAGCAGCGCCGGTCCGGTCGCGGCGGCGATGCGGGTGCGGACGCGCAGGAACCGGCCGAGAGCCTCGTCGCCGAACGTCTTGGCGAACTGCGCCGACCGCTCGCCCGTCACCGCATTCGCCAGCGCCACCGCGGGGAGCGCCATGAGGGTCATGCCGGGCGCCTTGTCGAGATAGGTGTGCGGGCCGAACTGCGCCTTGTCGATGGTCAGCGCCGCAAACTCATCGATCGTCGCGTCGCCGTCCTCGACCAGGCTGACCGCGGCGTACATCCGGGTCGCGGTATTGGGGTTCCACTCCCACGATCCGAACCAGGCGCAGGAGAACCAGACGAGCAGAAACAGCACGAGCGCGCTTCGGCGGTCGTAGCGCGCTCGATGAGGATTCGGCGAGGCCTCCAGGGGGTCCGTCAGGGCAGCTTCGCCTGCTCTTCGGCGCGCTGGGCGTTCTCGCGCCTGCTCTCGCGCACGCGCTGGGCGAAGCAGCCGGTCTGGCCGCCAGGGCCGACCACCGAGCAACTGCTGATGGCGTTGACGCCCGTGCCGGTCTCCAGCGTGGACGCGGCCTGTTTCGCCCAGCTTTCGTTCTGCGGCGTGACCTGAAACTCGCGCAGCTCCTTGGGCACGCGGAACTGCTCCTCCGCGCTGCGACGGACGCAGACGACGACCTCGTTGCCGTCGGTGTCGGTCGGGCAGCGCTCGCTGCCGTAGAGGACGACGACGCCGTTGACGGGCGCGCTGCGCGAGACCTCGCCCGGGATCGAGATGGGCCTGCGCGATTGCGGGCTGGGCGGCCCGACCTGCTGGGCGGCGGCAGGCGCTGCGGCGAGCGCCGCCAGGGTCAAGAGCCTCCACATACGCTGTTCTCCTCTACACCCTTTTGGCCGCGGCGATGGCGACCTTGCAGCCCAACCGGATCAGGCCGCTCAGCACCGGATAGCCGAACGCGTTCTCCGCGCCGTTCGCGAGCGCGTGATCGCGGTGCTCCAGCTCTTCCGCCTGAAAGTCGGCGATCGCTTCGGACAGTTCGGGATCGCTGTCGCCGAGCTCGGCGAGCTGCTCGGCGTAATGCTTGTCGATCTCCGTCTCGACCGCGGCGGTGCACGCCATCGCCGCATCGGGACCGATCGCGGCGGTCACCGCGCCGAGCGCGAAGCCGGCGACGCTCCAGAACGGTTGCAGCACCGTCGGGCGCACGCCGCGCTCGACGATGAGCTTGTCGAAGAAGGCGCGGTGGCGCTCCTCCTGGGCGGCCATGTGGTGGATCGCGCGCGCCGCGGGATGACGATCGCCGAGCACCGCGAGCTGGCCTGCATAGATGCGGGTCGCGCCATATTCGCCCGCCTGGTCGACGCGGATCATCGCGTCGGTCGCGCGCCGAGAATCGCCGGGACGCCAGGTATCGGTCATCGAGCTCTCCGCGCGAGCAGCCACAGGATCGTTATCGCGCCGCCCAGCGAGACGAGCGCGTTGTACCCGGCGAGCGAGATGCCGGCGAAGGTCCAGGGCGCTGCGTCGCAGCGGACCACGGGCGCCCGCATGATCGCCTCCAGCCGCGCCGCGGCATCCATACCGGCAAGCGACGTCGTGGATGTGCAGGCCGTGAAGCCGCTCCACCAATGGTATTCGACGCCCGCGTGCGCGACGGCGATCGCGCCGCTCACCGCGATCAGCAGCGCGGCGACGACGACCAGCGTCCGTGCTATCCCGCGATTGGCGACCATGAAGGCGAGCGCTGCGGGGATCAGCGCGGCATAATGCGGCCAGCGCTGCCAGTGACACATCTCGCACGGGTACAGCCCGCCGATCAGCTGCGAACCCCAAGCGCCCGCGAGCAGAGCGGCCGGAAGCAGCAGCGCAAGAAGCCTAGCCCGGCGTTCGTGACGGTTCATGCAGGCGCGGTCACTTGATCGGCGGCCTGATCGCAGCCGCGATCTGAGTCGGCCCGCCAAGCCGCGCGACCGTCTTCAGCGCATAATAGAGCTGGAAATCCTCGATGCCTTGCTTCTTCAACTGCTCGGGAGTCTGCGCGAAACGAGGGTCCGTCTTTGCGTCCTCCTCCAGCACCGCATTGTCGGCCTTCACTTCGTTGATCAGGTGGCGGCGCAGGTCGGCCTCGCGGAACACGGGGCGCGACTTGTAGTCGGGATCGCTGATCTGCGGCACGCGGATGTCGGGCTCGATCCCGCCCTCCTGCACCGAACGGCCAGCGGGCGTATAGTAGCGCGCGGTGGTGAGGCGCAGCGCGGTCTGCGGACCGAGCGGCAGAAGCGTCTGCACCGATCCCTTGCCGAAGGTCTTCTCGCCCATCACCAGCCCGCGGTGGTGATCCTGCAGCGCGCCCGCGACGATCTCGCTCGCCGAGGCGGTGCCCGCGTTGGTGAGGACGACGACGGGCAGCCCGCGCGCGTCGTCGCCGGGCTTGGCGTAGTAACGGTCGACATCGGCCTTTTCCCGCCCGCGCTGCGACACGATCTCGCCGCGGTCGAGGAAGGCGTCGCTGACCGCGATCGCCTGGGTCAGCAGCCCGCCGCCGTTGTCGCGCAGGTCGACGACATAGCCCAACGGTTTGTGTCCGAGCGCGCGATCGATCGCCCGGATCGCATCGCGCGTGTCGGCGCCGGTGTTCTCGGAGAAGGTGTTGATGTTGATATAGCCGACCTGGCCCTTCACTTCCCACTTCACCGGCTTCTGGACGATGACCTCGCGGATCATCGCCACGTCGATCGGCTTGGGATTGCCGGGGCGGACCAGCGTCATCGCGACCTTGGTGCCGGGCTTGCCGCGCATATGACCGATCGCCTCGTCGAGCGATTCGCCGTAGATCAGCTTGCCGTCGACATGGGTGATATAGTCGCCGGCCTTGATCCCGGCGCGCGCCGCGGGGGTGTCTTCCTGCGGCGCGATGACCTTGACCGCGCCGTCTTCCATCGAAACCGAAAGGCCGAGACCGCCGTAATTGCCCTCGGTCATAATGCGGAGGTTGTCATAATCGAGCGCGTCGACAAAGCCGGAATGCGGGTCGAGGCTCGCGAGCATGCCCTGGATCGCGCCCTTGATCAGCGTCTTGTCGTCGACCTTGTCGACATAGTCAGCCTTGACCCGGTTGTAGACCTCCATGAACTGCGCGAACTCGCGGTAATTGGCGCTGTCGACCGCCGCCATCGCGGAGGTGGTGAGGGGCGCGAGCGCAAGCGCGCCGACGAGCGCGAGCGTGGAAGCGGAAGGACGGGGCATCTGCAATTCCTGGGCGCTAAGAAGGATCTGGTGCGACTCTAGCCGGTTCCGCGCGCCCGATCAAAGCGCTTGACCGGGTGAACGGGGGATGAGCGCTCAGCCCGCAAGCGCGGCGATGTCGACCGGACGGCCGCGACGGCGAAGCTCGACGGTGACTCGCGGGTCTTCGCCGCGTCCGCTGCGGCCGATGACGGTGCCCGCGGCGACACGGTCGCTTGCGATCACCGCAGTCGCGCCGAGGCCGGAGATCAGCGTCGTCCAGCCCGCGCCGTGATCGAGGATGACGACGTGGCCGTAGCTGCGGAACGGCCGTGCGAAGCGGACCCTCCCCGCAGCGGGCGCGCGCACCGGGGTATCCGCCGCGACCGCGATGGTGAGCCCGCGCGAGCGGACTCCTGCGTCCGACAACTCGTCTAAGCCGGTAACCAGCCTGCCCGCGATCGGCAGGCGGAATGCGCGGGTGATGCGTGGCGGCGGAACCGCGCCAGGGGTCAGCGGGCGCGGCAGCGGGCCGGACAGCGCCGCCAGTTCCGCCGCGGTCGCCTCCGCTGCGCCGGTCTCCTCCATCTGGTCGACAAGGTCGCGCGCGCGCTCGCCCATGGCCAACGCGCGGTCCGATTCGCTGAGCGCATCGCGACCGAGCGCCTGCGCGCGGCCGCGGTGCTCGGCGTCGGCGCGGGCGAGCGCGGTGCGGGCGGCCTCCAGCGTC
>SXHP01000042.1 GCA_005773165.1 Sphingomonadales bacterium
GCGAGCAGCTGCCGAGAAAGCGGCTGCAGACAAGGCTGCCGCCGATAAGGCAGCGGCCGACCGATTGGCGGCGGAGAAGGCGGCGGCGGACAAGACGCTGTCGATCGTGCCCACGGTGCCGCTGGCGGGCATGACGCTGATCCTGGGGATCGACCGGTTCATGTCCGAATGCCGTAGCCTGACCAATTTCATCGGCAACGCGGTCGCGACGATCGTGGTCGCGCGCTGGGACGGCGCGCTCGACCGCGACCGTCTCGACGCCGCGCTCGCCGGACAGCCGTTACAAGAGGAGCCCGTCCATGTTTAAGTTCCGTCTCGCCTTCGCGGCCGCGCTGCTCGCGTCGAGCGCCGCGTCGGCGCAGGAGATGACCCGGCGCGAAGGGGGCGTCGACGTGCACCGCGGCGCGAGCGTGACGCGGGTCGAAGCGATCGCCGACGGCGTGCTGCGCGTGCGGATCGCCCGCGAAGGCGCGTTCGACGAGGATGCGTCCTGGGCGGTCCTGCCCCGGACACGCCAGGCGCGCGCGAAGGGCGAGGCGACCGCCGACGGCTTCCGCACCGCGCTGCTGTCGGTCGCGGTGAGCCCGAGCGGCGCGCTGACGGTGCTGGACGCCAAGGGCGCGGTGGTCACCCGCGACGCCGAGCGGCCCGCGACGCTCGACGGACGCGCGTTCACGCTGGCGAAGCGGATCGAGGGCGGCGAGCGCTTCTACGGGCTCGGCGACAAGACCGGCGGGTTCGACCGCCGCGGCGGCGACTTCGTCAACTGGAACACCGACGTCGGGCGGTTCACCTCGTCCAGCGACCCGCTGTACAAGGCGATCCCGTTCCTGCTGTCGAGCGGCGGCGCGGGGGGCGCGTACGGGCTGTTCCTCGACAACACATGGCGCGTCCGGTTCGACATCGGCAAGACCGATCCCGAGCGGCTGACCCTGGGCGCGCCCGACGGTCCGATCGACTATTACGTCATCGCCGGGCCGACGGTCGCCGACGTGACGCGGCGCTACGCCGAGCTGACCGGCAAGGCCCCGCTCGCGCCCCTGTGGGCGCTCGGCTACCAGCAGTCGCGCTACAGCTACATGAGCGCGCAAGAGGTGGAGCAGGTCGTCGCGCGGCTGCGCACCGAGCAGATCCCGACCGACGTGATCTGGCTCGACATCGACTTCCAGGACCGCAACCGGCCGTTCACGGTCAACCGCCGCACATTCCCCGATTTCAGCGACATGGTGCGCGGGCTGAAGCGGCAGGGCGTCAAGACGGTGACGATCACCGACCTGCACATCGCCAAGGCGGAAGACGGCTACGCGCCCTATACGTCCGGAACCGCGGGCGACCATTTCGTGCGGGACGCAAGCGGCCAGGTCGTCGTCGGGCCGGTGTGGCCGGGGCCGTCGGTGTTTCCCGACTTCACCGCGGCCAAGTCGCGCGGGTGGTGGGGAGCGCTGTACCGCGAATTCGTCGACGCGGGCGTCGCGGGGTTCTGGAACGACATGAACGAACCCGCGCTGTTCGTGCCGTCCAAGACGATGAGCCCGGACGCGCGCCACCGCATCACGGGCGACGATTTCGCGAACCGCACCGCGACGCATGCCGAGATCCACAACGTCTACGGCATGCTCAACACCCGCGCGACATTTGAGGGGCTGCTGAAGCTGCGCCCCGACGCGCGGCCGTTCGTGATGACCCGCGCGACCTATGCGGGGGGCCAGCGCTATGCGGTGACCTGGACGGGGGACAACAGCTCGACCTGGGACCACCTGAAAATGTCGGTGCATCAGCTCCTCAATCTGGGGCTGTCGGGCTTCTCCTATGCGGCGGCCGACGTCGGCGGGTTCACCGGGGGCGCTTCTCCCGAGATGCTCACCCGCTGGTACCAGATCGGCGCGTGGACCCCGGTGTTCCGCAACCACGCCGCCAACAACGCGCCGCGGTCCGAACCCTGGGTCGACGGGCAGGAGCATCTGGCGCTGCGCCGTGCGGCGATCGTCGAGCGCTATCGGCTGATGCCGTATCTGTACGCGCTGGCGGAGCGGAACGCGCGGACCGGCGACCCGATCATGCGCCCGGTGTTCTACGACCATCCCGCGCTGACCCGCGCGGGATGCGATCAGTCGATGGCGTTCGCGCTCGGCCGCGACCTGCTCGTCGCGCCCGCCCCGACGCCGGAAAGCCCGAGCGCATACGACGTCTGCCTGCCGGAAAGCGGCTGGTACGATTACTGGACGGGCGCGCGGGTGACGGAGAAGCCCAAGCCGCCGGTCGACCCCGCCGCACTCTTCCCGCAGCCCGACGATATCCGCACGGTCGAGACCCCGACGCTCGCGCGGCTGCCGGTGTTCGCGCGGCCGGGGGCGATCATCCCCAAGCAGCCGGTGACCCGCAACACCGCCGAGCGGCCCGACGGCGCGCTGGAGCTCCACGTCTATCCGGGCGTGGATTGTTCGGGAACGCTCTACGCCGACGACGGCCTGACGCTGGCGCACACCCGCGGGATGTTCCTGCGCCAGGCGGTCAGGTGCGAGCAGACCGCCGAGGGCGTCGCGGTGACGATCGACAAGGCGGAAGGGCGGTATCGGCCGTGGTGGCGCGAGGTGGCGGTCGTGGTTCACGGCTGGGCGCCGGGCGGAGTTCGGGTGACGCGCGGGCGGTCGGCGCTTCCGGCGATCACCGACGCACGCGCGCAAACCGCGAGCGTGCGGATGCCCTACCGCCCGGGCGCGGTCACGCTGCGGTTCAGCACGGCGCGGTAAAGGTCGACATAGCCGTCGGCCATCGCGTCGACCGAAAAGCGCTCGGCGACGTGCGCCCGGCATGCGGCGCGGTCGATCAGGTGCGCTCGGCCGACCGCGTCGACCGCTTCGTCGAGGGTGTCAACGACGACGCCGGTGCGCCCGTGGTCGCTCCGCAGCTCCATCGAGCCGCGGCGACAGGCGAGAACGGGCGTCCCGCACGCCATCGCCTCGACCACCGACAGCCCGAACGGCTCGTCGAAGCCGATCAGGTGGAGCATCGCGCGGGCGTTGCCGAGCGCCTCGAGGCGCGCCTGACCCCCGATCGCGCCGTCGTAGATCACGGCGTCGCCGTCGATATGGGCTGCGACCTCGCGGTCGAAATAGCCCTGATCCTGCATGACCCCGTACATCCGCAGCCGTCGCCCGGCGTGCCGGGCGGCGCGGATCGCGTCGGCGGGTCCCTTGTCGGGGTGCATGCGGCCGAAGAACAGCAGGTCCTCGCCCCCGTCCGCGACGAAGGGAAAGCTGCTCACGTCGATGCCGTGCGGGATCGTCGCGGCGTAGCGCAGGTCCGGGTGCCGATCGGTGTCGCTGATCGCGACATAATGCGCGTCGTGCTGGTATTCGGCGAGCATCGGCAGGATGCGGTCGGACGGCCTGGCGTGGAGCGTCATCACCATCGGCGTGCGCGTCAGCCGCGTGAACCCCAGCGGCACGAAATCGGCCTGATTGTGGATGATGTCGAAGTCGCCGGCGCGTTCCATCGCGTGCGCGACGTGGCGCATCTCCCAAACCTTGGCGTCGATCTCCGGATCTTCGGAATACGGCGCGGGAACCACCGCGTCGAGCGTCGCGGCGGTCCGGCTGTCCTCAGTCGCGAACAGCGTCACCTGGTGCCCGCGCGCGACCAGCGCCTCGGTCAGCAGGCTCGTCACCAGCTCCCAGGGGCCGTAGGCGCGCGGCGGGGTGCGCCAGGCGATCGGGGCGAGCATCGCGATGCGCAGGCGGTCAGACAGGGTGCACCTCCGGACTTGTTGATCGGTGTACGCGATCCGGCCGTCCGCGCCGGATCAGGCAGCCGCGCCGAGACGGTCGCGAACCGCCTGGAGCAGCATGCGATGCGCGCGTTCGACGATCTCGTCGAGCGAGGGCGTGCGCGCGTACAGCCGCCGCGCCTCCGCCATCACCGCGGCGCGGCTGGGAAGCTGCGGGTGGAGGACGCCCGACGCCGCCTCGCCCAGCGCGGCGCGGAGCGCGGACAGCTCGTAATCGGAGCAGGCGGCGCGCAGGCTCTGGACGATCCGTTCGGCGCTGAACCGCGCGGCGAGCTGCTCGGCGGTGCGATGGACGACCTTGGCGCCGAGCCGTTGCTCGCCGCGCACGACGCTGGCGGGCGGCTGCTTGAGCCCGCCGACGACGCCGAGGACCGCCAGGCCGCGCAGGATGTAATAGGTCAGATCGACCTGCCACCAGCGGACGCCCTGCCGCGCGCTGCTCTGA
>SXHP01000329.1 GCA_005773165.1 Sphingomonadales bacterium
GCCGACCGAGACGCTGCGGTCGACCGCGCCGGTGACGTGGCGATAGTCGATCAGTTCGAAGCGGACCTTGTCGGCGACGCCCGCCTGCTCGGCGCGGCGGCGGGCGACCTTCAACTGCTCCTCTGACAGAGTGACGCCGAGCACCTCCGCGCCGGTCTTCGCGTGCAGGTAGAGCGCCATTCCGCCCCAGCCGCAGCCGATGTCGAGGACGCGCATGCCCGGCCGGAGCAGCAGCTTGGCGGCGATATGCGCCTTCTTGTCCTCCTGCGCCTGTTCGAGCGTGGCGTCGGGGTCGGTAAAGTAGGCGCAGCTGTACTGCCGGTCGGCGTCGAGAAAGAGATCGTAGAGCCGGTCGGACAGGTCATAGTGATGCGCGACGTTCCGCTTGGACCGGCGCGCCAGGTTGATGCGGTCCACCCGGCGAAGCAGCGCGTTCGCCGCCCGAATGGGCCAGGCGGGGGCAAGCTCGCCGCGTCGCGCGTGCCACGGCGTGTTGCGCTTCAGCAGCTCCACCAGATCGCGGATGTCGCCCTGCTCGACGACGAGGCGCGCGTCCATGATCGCCTCCGCCGCGCCCAGCGCGGGGTGGCGGACGATCGCGCCGGCGGCGCGCGGGTCGGTGAAGCGGATCGCAACGGGGGGCGTGCCGTCGGGCGCGCCGAACCGGCGCACGCGGCCGTCGTGATGGGTGACGATGAGCTCGCCGCGCTTCACCGCGCGCGCGAGAAAGCGGTCGATCAGGGCCATGCGCGAGCTCCTAGCGCGTCAGATGCCCGCATACCAATCCCGCAGCCGGCTATATGCCGGCGTACCAGTCATAGCCGTAATCCTCCCAGGTGCCGCCCGCGCCGCCGCCGAACCCGGCGAGGCTGGCGACCGCGTCGATTCGCATCAGGTACTTGGCGTGCTTGTAGCCGAGCTGGCGTTCGACGCGCAGGCGGACGGGCGCGCCGTGCGCAATGTCGAGCGGGCGGTCGTTCATCGCCCAGGCGAGGATGGTCTGCGGGTGAAAGGCGTCGAGCAGGTCGATGCTCTCGTAATAGGGCTTGCCGCCGTACAGGTCGGCGCAGGTGAAGACGACGTAGCGCGCGGCGTCGCGCAGCCCCGCGGCCTTGAGGACGCCGCCCAGCATCGGGCCGGTCCATTTGCCGATCGCGCTCCACCCCTCGACGCACTCGTGGCGGGTGATCTGGGCGCGGTTGGGCATCGCGCGCAGATCGGCGAGGCCGAGCGCAAGCGGGCGCGCGACGAGCCCGCCGACGTGGAGCCGCCAATCGGCGAAGCGGTTCGCGGCGAGCGCCTTGTACGCGGGCGTGCCGGGATCGCGGGTGCCGTTCGCGCGAAAGATCGGCGACATCTGATCGGGCGAGAATTCGGGCGCAAGCGCGGCGCGGTCGGCGAGCGCGCGGTGGAGCCCGCGGTTGATGTCCTCGCCCGCGAACAGGATGCGGCGCGCGGCGGGGATCTGGACGACCTTGTCGCAGCCCGCGAGGAGCAGCCCCGCCCCGCCGGTGAGCAGCGCGCGTCGTCCAAGAAGAGGGGGGGTCATTCGGGCACGCGCCAGCGGCCGGTGATCATCGAGCGCACCTCGTTCCACGCGCCCGCGAGGATGACGAGGACGAGGTGGATCACGGTGAAGGCGGCGAGCACCGCCATCGCGATGAAGTGGAGCGAACGCGCCGACTGGCGGCCGGCGAACAGGTCGAGCAGCCACGGCCAGGCGGCGTTCATCGCGGGCGACAGCGCGACGCCGGTGAGGATGACAAGGGGCAGCGCGATGAAGATGACGAGGACGTAGGAGAGCTTCTGGAAGATGTTGTAGTCGCGCGGGGCTTCGGGCGCGTGGAAGCGGAAGTCGAGATGCGCGCGGAAATCCGCCCACAGATGGCGGCGCGACAGCTCGGTCCGGCGAATACGGAGGTCGCGCTGAAAGTGGCGGTTGAAAAGGCTCGCAATCATATAGGCGAGCAGCCCGAACCCGAGGACAAGCGCGAAGAAAAGGTGCCAGCGCCGCGACATCGCGAGATTGTAGCTCGCCGGGATGGTGAGCCAGGCGGGGAAGCGCGGCAGCTCCAGCCAGGCGTGATCAAAATTTGCGCCGTACGCGCCCCAGTAGAGCCGCGGATGCGCGTTGGAGATGCCGAGCCCCGAGCCGATCAGGATGATGATCGCGACCGCGTTGATCCAGTGCCAAACGCGGGTGACCAGGCCGTGACGGTGGATCAGGGTGCCGGGTGCGGGAGGCGGGGCCATGCCGAGGGTCCTAGCAGCCGCGAGCGCGCCTTGGAACGGCCATGAAAACAATCACCTGAGCGGACCGGCGACGCCGACGTCAACGGATCGCCAATAATTGGATGGGTAACCGGTGGCATATGGATGCGCGATTCGAATTCGACGTGGACGTGGGCCGCAGCCTGGTGCGTACGACATTGTCCGGCTTCTTCACCGACGAGACGGTCGCGGGCTATCTCGCCGCGCGCAAGGCCGCGTTCGCCAAGCTGAAGTGCGGACCGAACCAGCACCTGTCGCTGACCGACACGCGCGGGATGGCGATCCAGACGCAGGAGGTGGTGACGCGCTGGCGCGAGATCCTGGCCGATCCCCTCTACCGCTCGCGCCGGCTCGCCTTTGTGGTCGCCTCGACGCTGACC
>SXHP01000330.1 GCA_005773165.1 Sphingomonadales bacterium
GCCGACAAGCGCATCTTCCCCGCGCTCGACGTCGGCAAGAGCGGCACCCGCAAGGAGGAGCTGCTGGTCGAGAAGGACAAGCTGTCGAAGATGTGGGTCCTCCGCCGCATCCTGATGCAGATGGGCACGATCGATGCGATGGAGTTCCTGCTCGACAAGATGAAGAATTCGAAGACCAACGACGATTTCTTCGATTCCATGAATCAGTAGCCGAGTGCGGCTTGCGGCGAGCCGCCGCAGGACTCGCACCGGCTCGACCGGCGGGAGCCTAGCTCCCGACCGACGACGCGGCTTTGCCGCGGCGCGCCGCAGAACTCTGTACGGCTTCGCGCCGCAAGCACGCCCTTGCTTACCGCGCCGTGCTTGCTAGACCGCGAACATGCCAGAAATCCTGACGCTCATCGGCCAAGACATCGCTCACCTGTTCTCCGGAGATGTGAGCGCCTGGCTCGCGTTCGGACAGGTGCTGCTCATCGACATCGAGCTCGCCGGCGACAACGCCATCGTCATCGGCGCGCTGGCGGCAGGCCTGCCCGCTGATCAGCGCAAGAAGGTCATCCTGATCGGCATCATCGCGGCGCTGGTGCTGCGGATCGGCTTCGCGCTCGTGGTCACGCAATTGCTCCAGGTCGTCGGGCTCGTGTTCGCGGGCGGCCTGCTGCTCTTGTGGGTGGCATGGAAGATGTACCGCGAACTTCGGCCGGCCGGGGGCGGCGGGGGATCGCCCGAGGTTCAGGGTGACGAGACCTCCGGGATCAAGCCGGCCAAGAGCTTCGCAAGCGCGGCATGGGCGGTGGCGATCGCCGATGTGTCGATGAGCCTCGATAACGTGCTGGCGGTCGCGGGCGCCGCACGCGATCATCCGGGCATTCTGATGATCGGCCTGGTGTTCGCGGTCGCGCTGATGGGTATCGCCGCCAACCTCATCGCGAAGTACATCGAGCGGTATCGCTGGATCGCGTGGATCGGTCTGATCGTCATCCTCTATGTTGCGGGCAGCATGATTTATACCGGGATCACCGATCAGGAGATCGGGCTGCAGACACTGTTCTGAGGGGAGTTGCGATGAAGATCACCGCCGAGATCGACTGCACCCCCGAAGAAGCGCGCCGCGCAATGGGGCTGCCGGACCTCTCGCCCATCCACGAACGCTACATCCAGACGATGATCGAGACGATGGAAAGCGGCGTCAAACCCGAGCTGCTCGAAGCGATGATGCGCAACTGGGCGCCGATGGGCGAGGCGGGGATGACGATCTGGCGGCGGCTGTTCGAGGCGGGAAAGCCCAGCTGACCGACACGATCTTCGCGAATTCGAGCGGCCGCCCGCCTGCGGCGATCGCGGTCATACGGGTGAGCGGTCCCGCGGCGGTGAAAGCGGCGGTGGCGCTCGCCGGGGCGCTGCCGCCGCCTCGCACCGCGGAATTGCGGACGCTCCGTCATGCCAGTCGACCGCTCGATTCCGCGCTGGTTCTCTGCTTTCCAGCGCCGAGGTCCGCGACCGGCGAAGATCTGGTCGAGCTGCATTGCCACGGCGGCCGGGCGGTCGTTGCGGCGGTCGAAGCCGCGCTGGCCGCGCAGCCTGGGCTGCGCCGCGCCGATCCCGGAGAGTTCACCCGCCGCGCGCTGTTGAACGGCCGCATCGATCTGATGGAGGCGGAGGGGCTCGCCGATCTGCTCGAAGCCGAGACCGAGGCGCAGCGTGTCGCGGCGATCGCGGCGGCGGGCGGTCGGCTGAGCGCCCGCACCCGCGAATGGCTCGACGCGGTCGCGCTGCTCTCCGCCCGGGTCGAGGCGCTGCTCGACTATGCCGAAGAGGATGACGTCGACAGCGACGCCGCCGCGCTCGACGCGATCCTGAGCGATGTCGGGGCGCTCCGCCGCCGCATCGAAGATGCGCTGGCGGCGCCCTCCGTGGAGCGGCTCCGGGCGGGGGTCAGCGTGGTCATCGCGGGTCCTCCCAATGCGGGTAAGTCGACGCTGCTCAACCTGCTGGCCGAACGCGACGCGGCGATCGTCTCGCCGATATCCGGCACCACCCGCGACCGGGTGGAGGCGCCGGTCATCCGATCCGGGCTCCCGATCGTGCTGGTCGATACCGCGGGCCTGACAGACGCGAGCGATCCGGTGGAGGCGATCGGCGTCGTCCGCGCGGAGGAGGCGATCGAGCAGGCGGACCTGCTGCTGTGGCTCGGCGACAACCCGCCGCCGCGCGCCGATGCGGTCTGGGTTCATGCGCGGCATGACCTGCCCGGCCGAACCACCCGGCCTCCCCATCGCGACCTCGCGGTCTCCGCTCACGACCCGGCTTCGATCGCGTGTCTTTGGGAAGTTATCTCGGAGCGCAGCGGCTCCCTCGTGGCCAGCACCGATGACGCCCCGGCTATGCGTGAGCATCAGCAAAGCGCATGCGCCGCCGCGGCCCTGGCATTAGATCAAGGCACGCGAGATCTGTTGCTGGTCGCGGAAGGGCTGGCGATCGCCCGTCGGCGGTTGGCTGAGTTGCTCGGCATCGACGCCACCGAAGCGATGTTGGACGCGTTGTTCGGCCGCTTCTGCGTCGGCAAATGATGTTCCACGTGGAACACCTTTGACGCTTAGCACCTCGTGCGAGTAGCAGCGGCGGCCATGTACGACGTGCTTGTCATCGGCGGCGGTCACGCCGGCACGGAAGCGGCCGCCGCCGCCGCGCGATGCGCGGCGCGCACCGCGCTGCTTACGCTCCGCCAGGACACGATCGGCGCGATGTCGTGCAATCCGTCGATCGGCGGCTTGGGCAAGGGCCATATCGTCCGCGAGGTCGACGCGTTCGACGGCCTCATGGCCCGCTGCGCCGACGCCGCGGCGATCCACCACCGCATGCTCAACCGGAGCAAGGGCTCCGCGGTGCGCGGTCCCCGCATCCAGGCCGACCGCCGCCGCTACCGCGCCGCGGTGCAAGGATCGCTCCGCGCATCCGGCGTCACGATCATCGAGGGGGAGGTCAGCGAGCTGATCCTCTCGGGCGACCGTGTGACCGGCGTCCGGCTCGCGGATGGCAGCGCGGTCGCGGCGCGCACCGTCCTTCTGGCGACCGGCACCTTTCTCGGCGGCGCCATCTTTCGCGGCGAGGAACGGATGCGAGGCGGGCGGATCGGCGAGGCGGGCGCGAACCGGCTGTCCGATCAGCTTCGATCGCGTGCGCTGCCGGTCGAGCGGCTCAAGACCGGCACGCCGCCCCGGCTCGACGGGCGCACCATCGACTGGGCCGCGCTCGAGCGCCAGCCTTCAGATGTCGAACCCTGGACCATGTCCCCGCTGACGCCGCGCCGCGTGCTGCCACAGCTCGCCTGCGCGATCACCCGGACGACCGAAGCGACGCACGACGTGATCCGCGCCAATCTGCACCGCTCGCCGATGTTCACCGGCGCGACACAGACCGTGCGGCCCTCGGCGTCGTCGAAGA
>SXHP01000331.1 GCA_005773165.1 Sphingomonadales bacterium
CCCCAGCGCGCGCAGCGTCGTCGCGGTGTGGAACGTGCCCGCCCCCATCCGCATGTCATAGGGTTGCAGGATCAAACAGCCGCGCGCGCTCCAGTAATCATGGAGCGTCAGGATCATGCGCTGGAAGGACATGGTCATTGCGCGCGGGCCTTGGCGCAAGGGTCCGGGGCGGTCAAGCGCATGGCGCGGCCGTGCGGGGGCCGCTAAGGCGCAGCCGAGGAGTTCGAGGCATGAGGGTGATCGTGAAGGCTGGGTTGAGCGCATGCGCGCTGCTGCTGGCGCTGCCGGCGTGCGCGAAGGAAGTTCCCAAGGCGGCGGCGCGTCCGGCGAACGACGCCGATCCTGCGCTGTGGGTGGTCAAGGATCAGGACACCACCGTGTATCTGTTCGGGACGATCCACGTGCTGAAGCCCGGGCTGACCTGGTTCGACGAGGCGGTCAGGACCGCGTTCGACCGGTCGGGCGAGGTGGTGCTGGAGCTGGTCATGCCCGATCCGCAAGCGATGCAGGCGCTGGTGATGGCCAAGGGCGTGACCGCCGCCGGGCCGACGCTGACCGAGCAGCTCCCCGCCGACAAGCGCGCCGCCTACACCAAGGCGGTGGTCGATCTCGGGCTCCCTGCAAACGCCTTCGACCGGATGCGGCCGTGGTTCGCGGCGACCAACCTGTCGCTGCTGCCGTTGACCAGGCTCGGCTACGATCCGGCGAACGGGCCCGAAACGGTGATCACCGCCGCGGCCAAGGCGGCGGGCAAGCCGGTCAGCGGGCTGGAGACCGCCGAGCAGCAGATCGGCTATTTCTCGGGGCTGTCGGAGGGCGCGCAGGTCAGGTTCCTGACCTCCACCGTCGAGGAGGTTCCCAAGATCGGCGATACCATGGCGACGATGGTCGCCGACTGGGCCGACGGCAAGCCGGACGCGCTCGCCCGGCAGATGAACGAAAGCCTGAAGGATTCGCCGGAGGTCGCCAAGGCGCTGCTGACCGACCGCAACGCGCGCTGGGCGGAGTGGGTCAAGGCGCGGATGGCGCGGCCGGGCACCGTGTTCGTCGCGGTCGGCGCGGGGCATCTGGCGGGCGGGCAGAGCGTGCTCGCGGTGTTGCAGCGCGACGGGGTGAAGGTGACGCGGGTGAAGTACTGATATCCTCTCCCACCGGGAGAGGGAGGGAGCCGCCGCAGGCGGCGGAAGGGTGAGGGTGACAGAGCCCGCGCACTCACCCTCACCCCGCGGCGCTTCGCGCCTTGCCCCTCTCCCGATGGGAGAGGGATGAAGTTGCCATTCACCGCCCCATCCGCTATGCGCCCGCGCTTCCGGCCTTGGTCATCCCTGGAGGCGAGGCGGAAACGGAACCACATACTCGGAGTAATGCAATGAGCGACCAGTTGACGCTCGCAGCCGAGACGCGTGACCGGGTTGGCAAGGGAGCCTCCCGTTCGCTGCGTCGCCAAGGCCGCGTCCCCGCCGTGATCTACGGCCAGAATCAAGCGCCCCAGTCGGTGCACCTGGAGGAAAAGGCGCTGGTGAAGGCGCTGTCGACCGGGCACTTCATGAACACGGTCGTGATGATCGGCGACGTGCGGACCTTGCCCAAGGACGTCGCGTTCCACCCAGTGACCGACCGCCCGGTCCATGTCGACTTCCTGCGCATCAGCGAGCATTCGACGGTGACGGTCGCGGTGCCTGTCGTGTTCACCGACGAGGACGATTGCCCCGGCGTCGCCGCGGGCGGCGTGCTCAACATCACGCGGCATGAGGTCGAGCTGGTCGTCGATGCGTCCGACATTCCCAGCGAGCTGGCGATCTCGCTGAAGGGCCGCGGCGTCGGTGATTCGATCCACATCTCCGACGTGGCGCTGCCCGCTGGCGCGAAGCCCGCTATCGACGACCGCGATTTCGCGATCGCGACGATCGTGCCGCCGACGGTGCCGACCGCCGCCGACGACGCGGCGGACGCCGACGCCGCCGAGACGCAGATCGCCGACAGCACGGACGCGACCGGCGACATCGCGGACGTGCCGCAGCAGGACGGCGGCGAGAACACCGCTCAGGCCTGAGCGGCTTTCGCGTAACGGTACGGCGGGCGGGAGAGCTAGGCGCTTTCCCGCCCGCTCGTGTTTGGAGAGGCTTTCGTGCAGATCTGGGCAGGGCTGGGCAACCCCGGCGCGCAATATGCGATGCACCGGCACAACGTCGGCTTCATGGCGGTCGACGCGATCGCCGCGGTCCACGCCTTCGGCGCGGTCAAGAGGCAGTTCCAGGGCTGGACCCAGGAGGGCCGCATCGGCGCCGACAAGGTGCTGCTGCTCAAACCCGCGACCTTCATGAACGACAGCGGCCGCGCGATCAGCGACGCTTTGCGCTTCTACAAGCTCGACGTCGACGCGCTGACCGTCTTCCACGACGAGCTCGACCTCGACCCCTTCCGCGTCAAGGTGAAACGCGGCGGCGGCACCGCGGGACACAACGGCCTGCGCTCGACCGACCAGCACCTCGGGCCGGAATTCCGCCGGGTGCGGATCGGCATCGGCCCTCCCGGGCACAAGGACCGGGTGACCGGCCATGTGCTCGGCAATTACGCCAAGGCGGAGATCGAGCCGCTCTCCGACCTGCTCGGCGCGATCGCGGCGGAGGCGGAATGGCTGGCGGATGGCGACGACGCTCGCTTCATGAACGAGGTTGCGCTGCGGTTGCAGTGAGCTGCGGATATTCCCACGCATACGGCACGCCGGTATCGCCGAGCACGGTGCGGACGAGGCCGGGGAATGCCGCCTCCGCGCGGACGTCGTTGGCGAGGATCAGGACGCAGCGCCGGCCGCGCTCGATGCAGACCATCGTGTTGCCGGTCGAATCATTGTGTCCGCCCTTGTAGAAGCCGGGACCCTGCGGGCCATTGAAGGCGATCACGCCCAGCCCCGCGGCGAGGCCCGGAATCGGTTTCGCCGTGTCGGGCTGGAAGTTCGGGAATCGCGAGGCGGTGCGGATCGGCAGGAGCGGCGCGGTCATCGCCGCGCGGCGCTTCAGGCCGTAGCCGCGGACGAGCGCGGCGGCGAACTTGGCGAGATCGGCGATGGTCGTGTCCATCGAACCCGCGGCGCGCACCTTGCTGCGTTCGTCGTGCGGCTCGACGCTGCCGTCGGCCTTCCACCCGTCGGCGAGGTCGGCGGCGAAGGCGGGACGCCAGATCAGGCTGGTGTCGTTCATCCCGAGCGGCGCGAATAGGCGGCGTTCCAGCTCCGCCTGCACATCCAGCCCGAGCCCCTGCTCCAGCCCGAACTGGAGAAGCATGACGCCTTCACCCGAATAGGAATAGCGGGCGCCGGGATCGAATCGGATGCGCAGCTTGCCGTCGGGCTCGTCGTCGGCGAAGTTGGCAAAGCCGGTCGAATGGGTCAGCACCATCCGCGGGGTGATCGTCCGCCAGCGCGGGTCGCCGGAAAGGTCGCCCCAATTGCCGTAGCGATCGGAATTGCCGTATTCGGGCAACGGCTTGGCGAGCATCGTCGCTATGGGCTTGTCGAGGTCAACGCGCCCTTCTTCGACAAGCTGCATGACCAGCCAAGCGAACACCGTCTTTGTCAGCGACGCGCCGTACATGATCGTGCGCGGGGTGAGCGGCGCGCCCGCGGCGTTGCGTGCGCCGAAGGTCTGAACCGAGGCGACCCGCCCGTCGTCGATCACCGCGATCGCGAGACCCTTCGCGCCGGTTCGCGCCATTGCGGCGCGCGCGGCCGTCGCAACGGTTTCGGCGTTCGCGACCGGTGGGGTCGCTGCGGGAGCCAACGCCGTCGCGGCCATCGCGAGTATCGCTCGCATGTCACCCTCCCCTGATTCGCGGGCAGTCTACGATGTCGCCTCGTACGTCGTAAGGGCAGTAAGCCTTGATCGCCCGCCTTGCGCGTGCTTCGAAGCCGTGATGAGCACGCGTGCGCTGTTCCCGACCCGCTTCTACGAAGGCGCGCTCGACGACGCCGTGCTTGTCGCCGAGCTTCAGGGCTCGATCGCCGCGCTCGCGAGCGACGACATCGCCGGGCGGCGCTGGTCGAAGGCGCACGCTTATCGCGGCTATACCAGCTACGCCTCGCTCAACGACCTGCCGCAGCGCGATCCCGCCTTTGCCGATTTGAAACGCGCGCTCGACCGGCATGTCGCGCGGTTCGCGGCGGAGTGCGGCTTCGAGCTCGGCGGCAAGCGGCTCAAGCTCGACAGCCTATGGGTCAACGTCCTCAAGCCCGGCGGCACGCATTCTGGGCATATCCACCCGCACAGCGTCGTGTCGGGGACGGTCTATGTCGCGGTCCCGCCCGGATCGGGCGCGCTCAAGCTGGAGGACCCGCGGCTGCCGATGCTGATGGCCGCCCCGCCCCGCCCCGGCACCTTCGTCTATGCGGAACCCCGGATCGGCAGCGTGTTCCTCTGGGAGAGCTGGCTGCGCCACGAGGTGATGCCGAACGCCGCCAAGAGCGAACGGGTGAGCGTCTCGTTCAATTACCGGTGGTAGGCGCGGGAGAGTTTCTCCTTCATCTCGTCGCCCCGGGCTTGACCCGGGGTCCCGCTTCTTCTTCTGACGGCCGCGAGAAGAAGCGGGACCCCGGCTCAAGGCCGGGGTGACGAAGAACAGAAGGCAAAACTGAAAATGGGTTTCCGCTGCGGTATCGTCGGGCTGCCGAACGTCGGCAAG
>SXHP01000332.1 GCA_005773165.1 Sphingomonadales bacterium
CCGCGATCCGCGACGCGCTCTCGGCCGCCGCGGCGGTGAAGAAGGGCCGCGAGTCGAAGGACTGGATCCTCACCGCGCTCGCGAAGTCCTGCACGTCCTTCGTGGGGATCCTGAACGCCGAGGAGACACCGTCACCACGCCGCGCGCGCGCTGCTCGGCCGTCAGCGACAGCAGCTTGTTGAGCGCGCCGCGCTGCTTGAAGCTGCCGGTGAACTGAAGGTTCTCGAACTTCAGCCACAATTCGCATCCCGCGATCTCGGACAGCGTCTCCGAATGGAGGAACGGCGTGTCGGAGACGTGCCCGCGCAGCGCTTCGGCGGCGGCGGTGACGTCGGCGAGCGCGACCAGGGGGGCGGGATCGGTTCGGGGCATGACGATCCTCTACAGAAAGAGTTCGGCGGCGGCGTCGATGATCGCCTCCGCGTCCAGCCGATATTCGCGGAACAGGTCCGGCAGATCGCCCGTCTGCCCGAACCGATCGAGCCCGAGCGGCGACACCCGCTGCCCCCGCACGCCGCCCAGCCACGACAGCGCGCCGGGACTGCCGTCGATGATCGTCACCAGCCCCGCGGTCGGCGACAGCGCGCCGAGCAGCCTGGCGGCATGCGCGCCCGCACCCGGCCTCGCGCGCCAGCGCGCCGCCCGCGCGTCGGACCAGCCGCGGTGCAGCAGATCGGGCGAGGTCACGTTCAGCAGCCCCAGGCCGGGCACGTCGTCGATCAGCTGCTCCCACGCGGCCAGCGCTTCGGGCATCACCGCGCCAGTCGCGACGATCGCCGCCTCCGCGCCCGGCGCGGGCTTTCTCAGCCAGTATCCGCCCGCGATCGCGTCACTCTCCCACCGGTCGTGGTCGCGCGCGACCTGCGCGATGCTGCGCGTCGTCAACCGCAGGTAGAACGCGCCGCCGTCGGGCGCCTGCATTGCGCGGAACGCATGCGCCATCACCGCCGCCAGCTCGTCGGCGTAGGCCGGTTCGTAATAGGTGAGCCCCGGCTGCCCCATGCCGATCAGCGGCGTGTTGATCGACTGGTGCGCTCCGCCCTCGGGGCCCAGCGTCACGCCGGAGGGCGTCGCCACCAGCAGAAAGCGGGCGTTCTGGTAACATCCGTAGTTCAGCGCATCAAGCCCGCGCGCGATGAACGGGTCGTACACCGTTCCCACCGGCAGCAGCCGCGTGCCGAACAGCGGCGCGGCCAGCCCCGCCGCGGCCAGCATCAGGAACAGGTTGTTCTCGGCGATCCCCAGCTCGACATGCTGGCCCGCGGGCCGTCCCGCCCATTTCTGCGCCGATGGAATGCGCGCGGCGGCGAACACGTCGGCCACGTCCTGCCGTCGGAACAGCCCGCGCTGGTTGACCCATGCGCCAAGGTTCGTCGACACGGTGACGTCGGGCGACGTGGTGACGATATGGTCGGCGATCGGGTGCGCCGATTTGGACAGGTCGAGCAGGATGCGCCCGAACGCCGCCTGGGTCGACTGCTCCGCGCCCTCGGGCGTCGGCAGGCGATCGGGCGCGGGCACTTCCGCAAAGCCGCGATTCTCGACCTTGCCGTGCAGCGCGGAGCCTTCGACAAGCGCGCGCACCCTTGCCGCGGCCGCGTCGCTCAGCCCCGCATAGGGAGCCCATTCCTCACCTTCCGCGATCCCCATCGCGGCGCGCAATTCGGCGATCTGGCCGGGGTTCATCAGCCCCGCGTGATTGTCCTTGTGACCGGCGAAGGGGAGGCCATGACCCTTGATGGTATAGGCGATGAACACGGTCGGGCGGTCGTCCTGCGCGCTCGCGAAGGCGTCGAGCAGCGACTGGACGCAATGCCCGCCCAGGTTGGTCATCAGCTGCGCCAGCGCGGCGTCGTCATAACCGGCGAGCAGCGCCGCCACGTTCGGCTTGTCGCCGACGTCGGCCAGGATGCGCGCGCGCCAGGCGCCGCCGCCCTGATAGGTCAGCGCGGCGTAGTCGACATTGGAGCAACGATCGATCCATTGCTCCAGATGCGCGCCGCCCGGCTTCTCGAACGCGGCTTTCTGCAGCCGCCCGTGCTTCAGCGTGACGACGCGCCAGCCGCAGGTCTCGAAGATGTCGTCGAACCGGTCGAACATGCGGTCGGCGGTGGTGTGGTCGAGCGACTGGCGGTTGTAGTCGACGATCCACCAGCAGTTGCGGACGTCATGCTTGTACGCCTCGATCAGACATTCGTAGATGTTGCCTTCGTCGAGCTCGGCGTCGCCCATCAGCGCGATCATCCGTCCGGCGTCCGCAGGCGCGAGCCGCCCGTGCGCGACGAGGTAATCCTGCACCAGGCTGGCGAAGGCGGTGATCGCGACGCCCAGGCCGACCGACCCGGTCGAGAAGTCGACGGGGATCGCGTCCTTGGTGCGGCTGGGATAACTCTGCATGCCGCCGAAGCCGCGAAACGCCTTGAGCTGCTCTACGCTCTGGACGCCCAGCAGATAGTGGATCGCATGCAGCACCGGCCCCGCGTGCGGCTTCACCGCGACCCGATCGTTCGGCCCGAGCGCACCGAAATAGAGCGCGGCCATGATCGTCGAGATCGACGCGCAGCTCGCCTGATGCCCGCCGACCTTCAGCCCGTCGCGGCTGTCGCGCAGGTGATTGGCGTGGTGGATCGTCCATGCGCTCAGCCAGCGCAGCCGCGCGTCGATGAGGTCCAGCGTTGCAACGCGCTCCGTCGGCGCCGGCTTGGTCATTGTTTGGTCCATCATTGATCGGTCACGGCGCGACGGCGGCGGGCGGTAGGCGTGTCATTCGGGCGCAAACCCCCGGTACCGTCGTCCGCTGCGTAGCGTTTCGGGCAGCCGTGACCAGATCAGCGCGGCGAGCAGGAAGCTGAGCGGGGCCAGCGCCATGCCGACCGCGAGCGGCGCACGGGCCGCGACCAGGGTCACCGCGAGCGGCGCGAACAGCGAGAGGAGGTGCCCGCCGTGGAACAGCGAGGTGCCCATCGGGCGCAAGCGCACCGGGAACAGCTCGGCGAAATACGCCGCCCAGCAGTTCGTGCACGACAGGCCGATCGCATACGCCAGCTCGATCGCGATCAGCAGCGGCAGAACGGTCGGCGCGACCAGGAACGCCGCGACGCAGATCGCCGCCAGCACGAAGCCGAGCAGATTGTACTTGCGCCCGTATCGGTCCGCCACCACGCCCCACAGCAAGGTTCCCGCGAGCGTTCCGACGCCGTCGACCGCGACGATCACGCCGATCATCTCGCTGCTGAAGCCGCGGACGTTGAGCAGATAGGTGGTGATGAAGCCGCTGTAGAATTGATACGCGCTGAAATTGAGCCCCGCGATGACGATGCAGGCGATCGTCAGGCGCGCGCGCGTGCCGCTGAGCATCTCGCGCCACGTTCCGCGTTCGGCGTTGCTCGCGCCCGACGTGTCCTCGTTGCCATAGACCTGAAAGGCGCGATCGTCGGGCAGGAACAGCAGGGTCGCCAGCGCGACGCCCAGCGGCAGCACGGCGGCGATCCGCACCAGCGTCCGCCAGCCGTCATCGCCCAGGATCGAACCCAGAAACCCGAAGGTCATCAGCGAGACCGAGAACATCGCCATGTTGACCGACAGCAACCGTCCGCGCAGCCGCGGCGGAAAGATGTTGGCGAGCATCGTGATCGACGCGATGTAGCAGCCGGGCAGCGCGACCCCGACGACGAACCGGGTCACCCCCCACGGCCAGAAGCCCACCATCGCCTCGTTCGCGAAGGTGCACGCGCTCAACGTCAGGCTGCACCCGATCAGCACCGCCTTGGATCCGCTGCGCGAAACGAGCGACGGCGTCACGAAGGATCCGACGATCACCCCTGCGGCCTGCGCCGAATACAGAAGCGCGGTCTCGGCCAGCGTCATCCCTGCGTCGCGCACCAGAAAGGGGCGGACGTAATCGATCAGGATGAAGCTGTAATTGTACGCCAGGCTCGCGACCAGCATGACCGCATAGATGACGAGCTGCTCGGGCAGCCGCAGGTCGTCCGCGCGGCGCAGCGTCGTCGGGTGCCTCATCGGGCTTCGCCGACCACCGCGACGCCGAACCGCGCCAGCTTCGCCTCGCGGACGGTCGCGCCGGTCAGCCGGTCGGTCATCGGGCGCGGCAGCGCAACCGTCGCGGGCCGTTCGCCCCAATTGATCGCGACATAGCTCGTCCCCGCAGCGTTTCGCCGGGCGGCGATCTCGACGCCTTGCGGGATCCCGGGCCAGTGCGGGGCGACCCGCGCAGCCTTGGCCGCCCACGCGATCACGCGCCCGAGCGACCCTTCGTCGAGCCACGCGCCGACATAGGTGATCCGGCCGCCGCCGACCGCGCGGGTGACCACCGCGGGGCGGCCGTCCAGCCATCCGTCGGCCTTGCCATAGGCGAGCAGGGTCTCGACGTCGCCCGCGGTCGGGGAGAGGCGTTCGGCCCAGATGCTCGCGGTTCCCTCGCCCGCCGCGCCCGACACCGCGATGTCGGCGGCGGGCGGATGCGACATGTCGATGCGAACCCCCAGCGCGTCGGCCAGGACGCCGCCCTGCCCGCCGCGGGTCAGATTTGACCGGCGGTCCTTCACCCCGCTCCTGGGACCCAGCACCAGATGTCCGCCCGCCCGGACATAGGCGAGCAGCCCCGCCGCTTCGTCGGGGTCCAGCTGAAACAGATTGGGGGCCACGACCAGGGGATAGCGCCGGAGGTCGCCCACGTCCGCATGCACGTCCACGCCCTTCGACACCGGCATCAGCGCGGCGCGAAAGCGCGTGATCAGTTTCCAGGGGTCGTAATCCTTGTTGAGCGGCTGACGCTCGACCGCCCAGCGGTTGGGAAAGTCATACAGCATCGCCACATCGGCGACGGGCGCGCTGCCGCGCAGCGTCGGCCAGACCCGCGCGATCTCTCCGCCGGTCGCCGCGATGTCGGCATAGATGGGGCGCGGTCGCCCGTCGACGTCGACAAGCGACCCGTGCGGCGTCTCCACCCCGTTGCGCGGCGATCGCCAGACCCAATAGGCGTAGCCGTCGGCGCCGTGGCCGATCGCCTGCCACGCCATCGCCCGAGTCTCGCCCTTGTGCTGGAACCAGGGCGTGATCGCCGCCGCGCCCGCGCCTGCGCTGGAGGCGACGCCCGGCGCGGTCTCCATCACCCAGACGTTGCGACGGAGGAACCCCCGATAGACGTCGTGCTGCATCGCGCCGTCCGCCGGGATCATCCGCGGCTCGTCGTAATACCAGTCCCAGCTGACGAAATCGAGCGCGCGGGCGGGGACGCTCCAGTCGTATTCGGCGTATTTGGCGACGTAGTTGGTCGTGATGGCCGCGCCGGGCGCCAGATGCGGGCGCATCGCGTCGATCTGGTTCTGCTGGAACTCCGCCCACATGTCGCTGCCGAAGCGCAGCCAGTCGATCCAAAGCGCCGGCTGCGAGCGCCCGGTCGCGCGCGGCGCGTCGATCTGGTCCCAGGCGCTGTAGGTCAGGCTCCAATAGGTGTTGCCGTGCGCCTCGTTGAGCGCGTCGAGCGTGCGGTAACGGTCCTTCATCCAGTCCCGGAATCGGCGCTCCATCTCCGCGTCCCAGGTTTCGCGTCCGTATTCGTTGTCGATCTGCCAGGCGATCACCGCGGGATTGCGGCCATAGCGCTCGGCGAGCTTGCCCGCGATCTCGGCGGCCTTGCGGCGGTAGCGCGGGCTCGCGACCGAACCTTGCCGCCGCCAGCCGTGCCCGGCGCGTCGGCCGTCGGCCTCGACCGCAAGCACGTCGGGGTATCTGGCGGTCAGCCAGGCGGGCGGCGCGGCGGTCGGCGTTCCGATGACGACCTTCATTCCCTTGGAAGCCGCCAGCGCCACCGCGCGGTCGAGCCAGCCGAAGTCATACCGGCCCTCGCTCGGCTCCAGCGTGCTCCACGAGAATTCGGCGATGCGGACGAAGGTGATGTTCGCCCGGCGCATCAGGTCGAGCTCGCCCGCCCATTCGCTCTCGGGAAACTGTTCGGGGTACCAGGCGACCCCGAACGGGAACACCGCGGGCGCGGCGGGAGCCGGGCGCAGGGGCGGCGACGGCGCGGCAGCGGCGAAGGCGGGGGCGGGGGCGAGCGCGACGAGAGCCGCCGCGATCAGCTGATCAAATCGGGGCACGGATTTCGCTTCCTCCTTTGGCGGGTCCGACGACCAGCAGCGCCGCGCCGTGGGCCGCGACGCGGCGTCCGACGCTTTCCGCTTCGGGCACCGCCTCGCCGGACCACAGTTCGCGGCCCGCGCCGAGCCGCGTGCCGGGGGTCAGGTCAAGCTCCATCCAGTTCAGCTTGATCCGGCGCGGTTCGGCGTTGCGGTTGAACAGCACGATCGCGCGGCGACCGCCGGACAGTTCGCGCACCCAGACCTCCTCGCCGTCCTCCTGCCGAACGCGCCGCCCCGGCTTGCCGAGCGGGTCCTGATTGACCGCGATCACGGCGCGGTTGGTCAGCACGGCCAGGCTGGCGGGGCGGATCGTGCGCAAGTCCGCCGCGATGATCAGCGGCGCCGCCGCCGCCGCATAGACGCTCATCTGCGCGCGCTCCTCGTCGAGCGAGAGCACGCCGTTGCCGATCATCAGATTGTCCGGGTCGTTCCATCCCCCGGTTCCGCCGCTCGCCGCGACTTCGGCCAGCTTGTCAAAGGTATGGACGACGCCGATCGCGCCCCAGTCCGCCGTGCACGCCCAGCAATTGAGCGAATCCATCGCGATCCGCCACATCTGACCGACGCCGCGCGCCCATAGCCAGGGCTTGCCGTACCCCCATTCACAGATCGACAGCAGCATCGGGCGGCCGGTCGCGGCGATCGCGTCGCGAAAGGTTTCGTAGCTCGATCGGCTGTCCTGCGTGTCGTATCGCCCGCACCAGTCGACCTTGACGAAGTCCGCGCCCCAGGCGGCGAACTGGCGCATGTCCTGCGCCTCGTGCCCGCGGCTGCCGACCCTCAGCCGACCGCCGTCGGCCTGCAGCTCGCGCTGGCACGTCGTGGTTCCGGCGCTGGTATAGAGCCCGAACTTCAGCCCCTTGGCATGGATGTAGTCGCCGATCGCCTTGACGCCGCCGGGAAACCGCTTCGCATCGACGACCAGCGTGCCGTCGTGCGCCCGCCCGGTCACCCAGCAATCGTCGATGTTCAGATGGTCATAGCCCGCCGCCTTCAGGCCGTTGGCCGCGATCCTGTCCGCCATCTCCCTGATGTCGGTTTCGGCGAAGCCGCAGCGCAGCCCGTACCAGGTCGACCAGCCCATCGGCGGCGTCGGCGCGGGCGGATCGAGCGGCTGCGCGGCCGCGCCCGTGGCCGTGACGGTGAACAAGGCGGTCACCGCGAGAAGCGCGAGACGTAGACGGTCGACCACTTGCCCTTCTCCTCTCCCCGCGCGCGCCGACCGGCCTACTTGCTCCTGAAGCTCAGCCGCAGCCCATAGAAGCGCGGCGGCTCATAGCTGGTGATCAGCGTCTGCGATCCGAACGCGCCGTAGTTCAGCACCGCCTTGTTGGTCAGGTTGGTGACGAACGCCTCCAGCCCCAGCCGCCCGTCCTCCGAACGCCAGCCGAGCCCCGCGTCCACCGTCTGGTAGGCGCGCTGGACGTCGATCACCGTGTTGTAGTCGGTGTTGAAGTACTTGCCCGAGAACACCGCGTTGGCGCGCGGCGTGATCGTGCCGAAACCCGGAATGACGAAGTCGTAGCTTGCGCCCGCCGTCGCCTTGAAATCGGGCGTGTGCCCCAAAGTGTTGCCCGACAGGTCGACGTTCTGGATGGGGTAGAAGGTCGACGGGCGCCCGACGAAGCGATAGTCGCTGAAGCGCGCGTTGACGAACGCGGCCGTGGCGTTGAGCGTCAGTTCGGGCACCGGCCGAACGATCGCGTCGATCTCCACGCCGTATGCCCGCGCCGCGCCCGCGTTCAGCACGCCCGACGCCGACACCGTGGAGTTCGGGATCGAGAATTGGTTCTGCAGCTGCAGGTCGGTGAAGTCGTTGTAATAAGCGGCGAGGTTCAGCTGCACCCGGCCGTCGAGAAAGCGGTTCTTGGATCCGATTTCATAGGCGGTGATGTTTTCCGGCTGGAACGCCGCAGGCAGATTGGGATTGTTGAGGCTCGCGCCGTTGAACCCGCCCGATCGGAAGCCGCTCGACACGCTGGCGTACAGCAGGTTCTCGCCCGTCAGGAACGCCTCCGCCCCGACCCGCCAGGTGAACTTCTCGAACGTGCCCTTGGCGGCGAACTGGGCGGGAAAGCAGGTGTTGTTGAGGCTCGCGCCCGGGCAGCGATACGCCTGAAACGCCGCCTGCGTCGCAAAGGGCGCCGGGAACGGGCTGATCGTATCGGCATAGACCTCGTTGAAGACGAAGTTCTTCTTGTCCGACGTGTAGCGCCCGCCCAGCGTCAGGCGGAACATGTCCGTGAGGTAGAGCGAGGCCTGACCGAAGGCGGCATAGGATTTGGTCCTGATCGTCTGGCCGGACTGATAGAAATAGCCCGGGTCGTTGATCAGGAACGAATCGAAATATTCGTCGTCCAGGTAATACAGGCCCGCGATCCACTGGAACGGCTTGGACGTGACGCTGCCGATCTGAAGCTCTTGCGTCAGCGTCTTGGTGTTGCGTATGCCGACATATTCGACCTGCGGGGAACCGATCGGCTCGCCGGTGTTGCTGTTGTACTTGAAATCCTGATAGCCGGTGATCGATCGTATGAAGATGCTGTCGTTCGACCAGCGGATCTGGCCCGATCCCGCATATTGCTTCAGTCGGGCGGACGGCTTGAACTCGCCGACCCAGGTATAGGGATCGGACGAATCGGGGCTGCCGATGTCGACGCCGTTGATGTCGGGGCGTCCGTCCCGCGGCGAGCCCGTGAAGAAGAACAACGGCGTGCCGTTCAATCGCCCGCGTTCGCCGCGGATGTTGACCGTCGCCGCGGTGACGTTCGGATTGGCGATGACGCCGCCCTGCTTGTATCCGAACGCACCCGCGCCCGTGCCGCCTTCGCGCCAGAAGGTGCCGCGCGCGATCACCTCCAGGCTGTCGGACGGCGCCCAGCGCGCGGTGCCGCGCAGGTAATCGGAATCGCGGCTGTACAGGTCGTTGCCGATCGCGCGCGGGTTGACGTTCTTCACATACCCGTCACGCCGCTCGGCCGCGCCTGCGATGCGGACGCCGAAGGTCGAGCTCAGCGGGACGCTGGCGAACGCGGTCGCTCGGACGCGGTCGTAATTGCCGTAGGTCAGGTCGAACCCGCCTTCGTAGTCCTCGCCGGGCAGCGCGTTGACGATCGAGATCGCGCCGCCGAACGTGTTGCGGCCGAACAACGTGCCCTGCGGTCCGCGCGCGATCTCGACCCGCGCCACGTCGACGATCGGGGCCGACCCCTGCACCGCCAGCGATTGGTAGATGTCGTCGATGTAAAAGCCGATCGACGGATCGCCGTTGCCGTCGACGCTGTCGGTGCGCGCGCCGCGGATCGCGGGGCGCGTGTCGAACCCGGATTGCCCGAAGTTGAAGCCGGGGGTGAATTGCGTCAGGCGGCTGATGTCGCGGACGTCGTTGCGCGTCAGGTCTTCCTGCGAGAACGCCGAAATGGCGATCGGCACGTTTTGCAGGCGCTCTTCGCGGCGCTGCGCGGTGACCACAATGTCGCCGATCGCGCCCGTATCCGCCGCGCCCGCGGTCTGCGCGGGCTGTTCGCCGTCGGTCTGCGCGGCCGCGGCGGTCGGCGGCGGCGCGTCCTGCGCTGCGACGGCCTGTCCGCACGCGGCGGAGCAGAGGAGGAAGCTGATGAAGCGCAGTCGTCGCATGGCCGTGGTCCCCTTTTGTCGATGCGGTCGTGTGGTCCTTGATCGGTCCCCTCAGATCGGCTCGCTCGCCATGATCTGCTGAAGCAGGTCGAATTCGTTGAACATCATCCACTCCTCGCGGATGCGCCCGTCCTTGATGCGATATTGGTTGATTCCCCAGATGCGGCACTGCCGCCCGGTCGGCCGGCCGTAGACGCCGAACCCGCGATGGGTGCCGACCGCCGACCAGCGGAGGGACGCGAGATAGCCGTCCTCCTCGTTCCCCATCCAATAGACCTCCTCCACCTGCGCCGCGATGTCCGGGAACATCGCGATCAGGCTGAGGATGAAGCTCTTGTAGGCGGACAGGCCGCGCAGCTCGCGGTCGGTGGGTCCGTGAAAGGCGAGGCGTTGGTCGTACACCCGGTCGAGCGCCGCCAGGTTGCGCCAGTTCCAGGCGTAATGGTGCGCGCGGCGCAGCTCGCCTTCGATGTCGAACCCCGGCGCATCCGGCGACGCGATGTGGCGGGGCTTGCCCTGCCCCTGCAGCCTGGTGCCCTCGGCGGGCTGCACGCGCGGCCCGCCCTCCCGAATGCGCAGGTCGCCGAACTCGCGCGCCTTTTCGAACAGGTCGAAGCCGAGCTGCTGGAGCATCGCGGACTGGTTGTAGATGACCCACTCCTCGTGGATCTCGTTCGCCTCCGCCAGGCAGTTGGCGATGCACCACAGGCTGATCCGCCTGCCGGTCGGCGGGCCGAAGCGGCTGTATCCGGTGTTGGTGCCGGTGATCACCGTGCGGTGCGAGGTGAAGAAGCCGGTGTCCTCGTTCCCCGCCCAGATGATCTCGTCGGCGTACAGCCGGATGTCGGGAAAGGCGTTGATCGTGTGCACCGTGTCGGCGACGATCTTGTCGCGGCCGTATTGCAGTCCGGCGTCGTCCTGCACCCGGCTGTTGTGCCGATAGGTGTCGTAGATGTAGCCGATGTCCTTTTCTTCCCAGATGCGATGGGTGATGCGGACGATATAGTCGATGATGTCGACATACTGGTCCTCGAACCCACGCATCGGCTGACGCCGTTCGATCGTGGGCGCGCTCAGCATCCGGTCGGTGCCGCCGCGCAGCGAGTCGCGCAGCGAGATCGCATAATCGCGCGGCATGGCGGACACGGGGATGCGCAACGCCGCCTCGCTCGCGCCGCCGTCCGACGCCGCGGCGAGCGGCCGGACCGCCTCGCCGCGCGGCGCCGG